>QHOP01000455.1 GCA_003219345.1 Verrucomicrobiota bacterium | reverse complement strand
GAACCGCGCCTGACCGACAATGGCCTTCAGCTTACGACGCGTGGTCACGCATTTGTCGCGCGCGCTTTCGCGCGACAGCTCGGCTTCGGTGAACTCGCCGAGCGTGCCGGCGCGCCGGACGAGAACGGCGTTTGGCCCAACGCCGCGTTCGAGCGCCTCCGCCAGGCTGTCGTAGCGAAAAACCGCCTTTGGTTCAATTACTGGCGGCCGCAGAATTGGGCGTTCCTGGGCGGCGACCGCACCGAACAACCGAGCAGCCGCGATCATCGCAACCCGAACATTCGCTGGTTTCCGAAGGAGATGGAGGAGTTCGTGCCGTTGATTGAGGCGAAAGAAAGGGAAATTGCGGAACTAGCCAGAGAATGTCCGCGATGAAAGCTCCAAATTCCAAACTCCAGGTTCCAAAGAAATTCCAGGCCAAAAGTCCCAAGCATCGTCCGTCCTTTCGGCATGTGCCGTCATCAAACCGCATGTTTAAGTTTGGGATCTGGAGTTTCTTTGGTGTTTGGTGTTTGGCGTTTGGCGTTTCGGCGCTCGCTGCCGACCCGGAGGATCCCGCCGCCGAACTGGCCTCCTTCCAGGTCGCCGACGGCTTCGAGGTCAATCTCTTCGCCTCGGAACAACACGGTGTCGTGAAACCGATCCAGATTCGCTTCGACGAGCGTGGGCGACTGTGGGTCATCAGCAGCACGGTCTATCCACAGATCGAACCGAGACAGGCGCCGAACGACAAGGTGCTCGTCCTTGAAGACACCGATGGCGACGGGCGGTGCGACAGGACCACCGTCTTTGCCGACGGCCTGATGATTCCAACCGGGATCGAACTGGGCGATGGCGGCGCGTATGTCGGTCACGGCACCGAACTGCTGTTCCTGCAGGATACCAACGGCGATGGAAAAGCGGACGAGCGACGCGTGGTGTTGCGCGGGTTTGGCACCGGCGACAATCATCAGAACATCAATTCATTTCTCTTCGGTCCCGGCGGCGAATTATGGTTTTCGCAGGGGCTGCACATCCGTTCGCACGTCGAGACAACCTGGGGCATCGTGCGGCTTGAACAAGCGGGCCTCTGGCGCTTGTGGCCGCGCCGGCTGAAGCTGGAGGGCTTTTATGGTTCCGAGCATGAGCCGCAGAATCCCTGGGGCTTTGTCTTCACCGATTGGGGTGAACCGATTGTGCTCGCGGGCAACAACAGCTCGCCGATCTATGCCGTTCCCGGCCTGATTGTGCATCACCGTGACGCCCCGCCCGCACTCATCTGGAAAAATGGAAACGGACGAAAAGTCTCCGGCGGCGACATCGTCGGCACTGCGCATTTTCCGGAGAAATCAGCGACGACGGCGCTGGGTTCGGCCTCGAAGACTTGCCTCCACTGATCAAATCTTCAAGCCGCAGTTTCCGGCCGGTGGACGTGAAGTTCGGTCCCGATGGAGCGCTGTACATCTGTGACTGGTATAATCCCATCATCGGCCATTATCAGGCCAGCTTCCGCCATCCCGACCGCGACAAAACACACGGACGCATCTGGCGCGTCACCGCCAAAGGCCGCGCGCTCACCCAACCGCCCAAGCTCCCTGATTCGTCGGTCCCGGAATTGTTGGATCATCTCAAATCCTCCGACCGCTGGACGCGACGCTTCGCGAAGCGCGTGCTCGCCGACCGGCCCACCGATCAGGTCACGGCGGCTTTGAAGGAATGGACTGCGCAGCCCGGATGCTCTGAACACGCCTTGATCGAGGCATTGGGCGTCTATCAAAGCCACGAATTCGTCGCCACGGACTTGCTCGCGCGACTTTGTCGGGCCAGGGAACCGGGCGCGCGCGCTTATGCGGCAGGCGTTGCGGGCGCGTGGGCAGACCGTCTGCCGGACCCACTGGCGCTGCTGCGCCCCCTCGTCGCAGATGAAAACGCGCGCGTGCGGTTGCAAGCGGTCGTCGCCTGCACTTACGTGCCGAAACCTGAAGCAATGGAAGTGGCCGCCATCGCCGCCGATCTTCCGACTGACAGGTTTCTCAATTACGCGTTGAACCAGGCGGTCTTCGCGTTGAAAGCCTATTGGTTGCCGGCCTTCAAGGCGGGCAAACTGAACCTCGAAAACAAATCATCGCGCCTCGGTCTGCTCGTCCGCGCCGATGGCACATCCGACACGCTTCAAGCCGTGCGCGACCTGTTGAAATCCGTCCGAATGGATTCAGCGATTCGCGAAACGTACCTTCGCATCCTCGTCGAGACGGGTGACGCCAACGACCTCGCGGCCATCCTGAGCCTGTCCGACCCTTCGCTTCAAGCCCGACTGCTCCCTGCGCTCGCGGCCGACGCGAGCGCTCGCGACCTCCGCCCTGCCGGCGATCTCACCGCGGCGCTTCGCCCGCTGATCGCGAGCAGGAATAGTGAGCTGCGCGCCGAGGTATTGAGACTTGCTGGCGTCTGGAAACTGGAAGTATTTCGCGCCGATGCCGAAAACATCGCGCGCGATGGCACGGCGAGCGAAACAGTTCGGCGCGCTGCGATTGAAGCGATAGCCGGCCTGGGAGGCGAACGGAGCAACGCGATTCTAACAGTCCTCGCAGCCCCGGAAGAAGCCGTCTCCATACGCAGCGCCGCGATCGCGGCTTTATGCGGTTTTGATCTTGAAAGCGCGGCAGAATTCGCGAGCCGCAGCCTTGCCCGCTTGAACAATGGGGCCGCGTTCGACGAAATTTTCTCCTCCTTCCTCCGCCGTCAGGGCGGAGCTGCCGCACTGGCGGTCGCACTCGCCCGAAGACCGCTTCCCAAGCTCGCCGCCGAGGCTGGACTGCGCTTGATGAACGCCGGTGGTCGGCGAAACGATCAGTTGGCCCGTGTTCTCGCCGAAGCTGCCGGCTTCAAGAGCGAAGGTAAAACAGTGACGGCCGCGGAAATCGCCGCATTCGCTTCCGAAGTCCGCGCCAGCGGCGACGCCAGGCACGGCGCGGAGATTTTCCACCGTGCGGAACTGGGTTGCACAGCCTGCCACACCGTCAACGGCCAGGGCGGCAACGTCGGCCCCGACCTCAGCGCGCTGGGCACCGCGCAGCCGGTGGACTTCATCATCGGCGCCATTCTCGATCCCCAAAAGGAGGTCAAGGAAGGTTATATGTCCGTTTCAGTCCTGATGAAAGATGGCGAAGAATTCCAGGGCTATCAGGTTCGCGAGACCAGTGGCGAACTGGTGTTGCGCGATGTGCTGCAGAACAAAGAGGTCCGCCTTCGCCGGGATACCATCAAAGAGACGAAACAGAACGGATCGGTCATGCCCAGCGGTCTGGCTGATACGCTGACGCGGGCAGAGTTTCGCGACCTCGTCCGCTTTCTATCCGAGCTGGGCAAACCGAGGTAGGGCGTCCTGCCAATGCCTCCGCAAAAGCGAAAGGAGGCTACCCATGAACCGGCGTCTCCACCGGTGCAATCTTTTGTTGCATATGCGACAAAAGTTCGTCGTGACCGGTATGGTTCGGATGCGCGATTGTGAGGTCGTGGAAGCTAGCCATGAACCGACCCACCCCTGGCCCCTCCCAGGAGGGGAACTCGGCAAGCGTGCCCGACATTGACTCCCCTCCTCCGGAGGGGTTGGGGGTGGGTTCATGGTCCCAATGCAGTGTGTCATCCCGTCCTTCTCCCCCAGTGGGGGAGAAGGTGCCCGGAGGGCGGTTGAGGGGGATTCCGACCGGTTCAAGGCCCCAACTCGCGTCCAATTTTTGGAGGTGTTCCCTACCCATGAACCTCCCTCTTTGGAGATCCAGAAATCGTCGGGACTCCCTCTCATCAGCCCTCAGAGCATCTCTATCAAATCTCGTCCAATACTGTTCGCACAGCGCCCCGCAGCGCGGCCAGGCGGGTTTGCAAAGGGAAATCCGACGGCGCTTCCAGCGTGTAGCTGTGCCGGGTCTTGTTCATGACCAGGTAGAAGGCCTCGGGCCATTGCGGACGTTTCGCCGGATCGATGTCGGGCCGGATGATGCCGCCCTGCGCCGGACGATCTTCGATCGCGGGCGAAAGATCGATGGGACAAACCTTCGACACCGTCTCCACTATTTTCTCTCCCAACGAAGGTTCATGGTCGGGATTGACTTCATAAAGGTAGAACCCGTGCGATTCCCAATCTTCGTGCAGGCAAAGCGTCAGGTCGAAGGCCGGCTGCCTTTGCAGCCAGGCAATGTGCGCACGAATTTCGGCGCTTTTGGCTTCGCGGTAATCACGGTTGAGATCCACGCCGTCGGCGTTCTCGCGGCGGTTGAGCGGAAAGCCGGTCGGGTTCAGGCAGGGACAAAGCCAGATGTCGGCGTGATCGGGCCAATGATTCTCCTGCAACAACCGGCGAACCGCGAGCGGCCCGGCAGGTTCGTCACCGTGGATGCCCGTGGAAAGGTAGAGTCGTCTGCGCGGCGCGCCCGCCACACGACGAAAGGCGAGCAAATCCAGATGGTCAGAAACCGGAATTTCCTCGATTTGCCAGCCAAACTTACGCGCGGCGTCGAGGTCATCGCGCAAGACCTGATTGATATCGATGGTTTCGCCCAGGTAGGCGCCTCTGTTTTTACCAAGTCGTTGGGCGGAATGAGACATGGCAGGAAATTACCGCGAGGTTTTAACGATTCAATGATTTTACGCTTTAACGGAGCGGCCCGTTGAAGCGTTGCAGCGTTAAAACGTTAAACCGGGGACATCGCACATCCGGCGGGCAGCGGCTGGTCCTTGAACGGAGGACGCATCCTAAGGCCGAGCAAGTCCAGCATTTCATGATCCGCATCGTAATCGGGCGATGGCACGGCCCTGGTCAACATGCTTTTGGTGTCGCTGGAGAAAATCGAGTTCGCCCCGGCGAGGAAGCACAAGGCCTGTTCGGCCAGGCTGAGTCTGGCGCGACCGGCGGAAAGACGGACGACGGACTTGGGCATCACGATGCGCGCGGCGGCAATCATCCGCAACGTTTCATCGAACGGCACATCCGGCTGATCCGCGAGCGGCGTGCCGGGTACGCGGGAGAGCACGTTGATCGGAACCGATTCCGGATGCGGCCGCATCGTCGCCAGTGTGTGCAGCAAAGCAATCCGGTCCTGGATGCTCTCGCCCAGGCCGAGGATTCCTCCACAGCAAACCGTGATGTTCGTCTTGCGGAGATTGCGCAGCGTGTTCAAACGATCCTGATACGTCCGCGTCGTGATAATCGTCTGGTAATGGCTCTCCGAAGTGTCGAGGTTGTGGTTGTAGGCATAAAGCCCGGCTTCGCCGAGACGATTCGCCTGTGATTCTGTCAACATCCCGAGTGTACAACACACTTCGACGCCCAGGGCGGTGACTTCCTTGACCATTTCGAGGACGCGGTCGAATTGAGCGTTGTCGCGCACCTCGCGCCAGGCGGCGCCCAGGCAGACGCGGCTGACGCCATTCGCTTTGGCCCGCCGCGCGATCGCGACGACCGTGTCCTTATCCATCAACGGTTGCGGCTCAATGCCGGTTTCGTAACGCGCGGATTGCGCGCAATAGGCGCAGTCTTCGGGACAGGCGCCGGTTTTGATGGAGACCAGTTTGCACACCTGCACTTCGTCGCTGTGGTGATGGCGGCGATGCACGTTTGCGGCGCGGAACACCAGCTCGAGCAGCGGTGTGTCATGAACGGCGCGAATTTCCTCCGGCTGCCAATCGTATCGGATATCATCAGACATCGGTTGCTTCAAAGTTCAAGTTGACCGGGCCAATCCGAAACCGGTCCGCAACTGTCGCGTCAACCGGTCCGGCGTCAGCGGTTGACACGATAACGAACGCGGCGGCTTGTGCAAGCTTTTGGAAAAAGATTTCGTCAGGCGCCGGGGCATCACCGTGGCGCGAGCGATAATCGGGGCGCGTTGCCGTCCGAAAACGGATTGACGGCAAAATCCCGCGATTCCAATCGTTCCAGCCAATTCTCAATCAGCGCCAGCACTTCTTTCACGTCGAGCTGCTCATGGACAGGCGGGTAATTCCCCAGGCTCGCGCGCGCCAGCTTGAAAAGCGCGGCGGCGGGACGGAGTCGGCCTCTTTTCAAATGGACAAACGCGCCCGCGAATTGAATGAGTCCTTTGTAAAACGCGCCGTTGGCCCCCTGGCGACCGGCCAGCCAAAGCTCCTCCAGGACATCGTGCGCTTCATAAAACAAACCCAGGTTAAAGCACTGGAAGTAACCTAGGTAGTGCGCGTTGAGCTTTTCTCCGCGGTAAGCTTCAATCAAGCCGGCGATTTTCGCGCTT
>QHOP01000454.1 GCA_003219345.1 Verrucomicrobiota bacterium | reverse complement strand
AGCGCCAGGGATTGGCCTTGGAGTTTTAGGTTTGCTCCGTCAGTGCTCGCCGGTGCCTCAGCTGATTCGTTAGCCGACTTCGCACACATGACCACTATCATCGCTTTCTTCCTGATTGTGCTAGCGGCAGCCATCATCATACCGACGCTGCCAAGTTCACGTCGAGTCAGACTCGTTCTGGCCGTCGTTGCAGTTCCAGTGGTCGTCTTGGCGTATCAGCGCATTGAGGTTTACGCATCCTACATTGGCGCGACGCACATGGACGTTTTCATTGACCATAGTGAGCGCCTACTCAAAGAGGGCAAGACGGAGATTCTGCTGGAGGCTTATCAGGATTATCGAGAGCAGCACGGAGGACGCATTCCGAAGTCTTCGGCGGCAGCGTATCGCGCTTTGTTGCTCGAAAATCTCGTGAAGCAGAAAGAGCTTGAGAAGGACACTCATCCATGAGGTCGGCTAACAAACCGGATGCAGCGAACCCCGCGAAAGCGTCTCGGTTGCAAGTCGGGTGTCAGTCGGGCGGGGTCGCTGAGCCGGAGCGTTAGCACAAATACGGTGAGTCGTAATTTCCCCACTGAACGACCGCTTTCACCATCCGAAGACCGTCCTCGACAGTGATAAATTCTTTAGCGTCTCCGTAATCTTCCTTCCCACGCGACTCAACAGCAGGGATTCTTCGCCACTGTCCTTGCTCAGTAAAGGTCTCATCCTCCCAGCGATGAATTTTGATGTTACACGGTCCTTGCTTGGGCATCAGTTCCACGACCAGTCCGCAAACGGGTTTGTTGGCGCTGTTGTGACTGATGCCAACCACCCAATCGCCGACGTTCACTTGCCTGCCGTTTTTGTAGTGCATAAAATTTGTGCTAACCAGCCGCTGGAGCCAACCGGGCCTCACTTTCAGGTTTGTTGCTCATGGTTTTTCTCCGGTGGCTCAGCTTCATCGTTAGGCAAATAATCCTGGTACAACAATGAGTCACGTCTTAATTGTAATCCAAAGACCTGATACAGTATCCGATACTGCAAGTACGAAGTGGCGTGACTTCTTGCAGACCATAGAAGCCATCGCGCAGAAGTCCAAGCGAGTGCGATTGCTTTCTTCAAGTGCGTGGCTGATTCCTTTGCAAGATGAAGCCCACATTGCACAGGAACTGTGTTCGGCAATGAGGAAGGACGGCTTTCAATACGAAATCCTATTTTGCGGACCAATTCCTCGGCAGATTCACGAGGCAATTGATCCTTTTGCCTAACCAGATCGCTGGAGCCAACCGGCTCAAGCGGCTGTGTTTTGCCGTCAGGTTTCTCTGTGCTCATGGTTTCTCGCCGGTTGGCTCAGCTTTGTCGTTCGGCGAAAGGAAGCTTTCAATCTCGGTTGCCACTTCTGTTCCAAAGTGTTTGGCCAGTCGTTCACGCGCTTCCTTACAGGTGAGTTCTCCAGCCTCTTCGGAGCAAGCCAGCCAGATCAATGCGTCCTTCGATTTGGCGCTCAGTTTCGCCGAACCAGTCGCTGGAGCCAACCGGGCGTCGCTTTCAGGTTTGGTGCTCATGGTTTTCTTTCCGGTGGCTCAGCTTGGGTCGTTCGGCATAATGACACGTTTATGAAAATCCTCGAGCAACTGAAAATATTGGACAGCATGATTGTCGATAACACCACGCCGCCTGCTACGTCGAAGCTCCGCAATTACCTTTCGACGATTATTGAACAAGCGGAAACGGAGGGCGATTTGCCGGCAACGATAGAGGCTTTGAAAAAAGAAAAGGCGGCAGTTGATGCTAAGCTTTTGAGCATGGAGGCAGAGCTTGCGAAACTCAAGAAGCCACCTCCTCCCAACTGGGGTTCCAAACCATACATCGACTTGAGCACAGATTGACTTATGATGCCGAACCAGACGCTGCACCGAACCGCCCACTGCGTTTTGTTCACTGCCTTGGAGTTTCTCTTTCATTTGTCAGTTCGTGGCGGTCGGTGAGCTTCGGCGTTAGGCGGCAGCACACGCGTCTCGTGAAAACAACTCCGAATCGCCTCATCGCACGAGTGGCAGCGTTGTTCACGCTACTCAGCCTTTGTGGCTGCATGACGAGAGGCGTCGTTGGACACGCCAAGATGAACAAGGACGGGATTCCGACCGAGCATGTGGAGCAGCCTGGTTATTACTTTCTCGTTCCCTTCACCGTCGTCGGCGATGTCGTCACGTTCCCGATTCAGGCTTGTCTGCACTTCACCTCGAAGGGGACAGATGTTGACCCGTGGCAGTGAGTGTTTAGTGTGATGACCATGCCGCCGAACCAGCCGCTGGAGGCAACCGGCGTCAGCGCCAGGGATTGGCCTTGGAGTTTTAGGTTTGCTCCGTCAGTGCTCGCCGGTGCCTCAGCTGATTCGTTAGGCCACTCGACCACGCCATGAGAAAGAGAATCTTTTATCTCATCTTCCCTTTCTCGCTTTTTCTTTTGAGCGGTTTGTTCAGAGGTCAGCGCGAGGAACTGCGAGCGCCGGGAGGTGGGGAGTTTTCCGAACCTCGGAGAGTCGCTCATTACTTCGTCGTGGCCGTGATTGCAGCCATCAGCGGTTGGTATAGTGTTGTCCAGTTGAGGAAGGATTGGGCGACTTTGAGAGACAGGAACAAGAAGTGAGATGAGAACGACGTGGCCTAACACCTATTAAGCCCGCGCGGTCAATAGGGAAAAGAGTTTCATCACGGAAATCGTTCAATCTCCGTTTCAGACTGTCCTCAGAGCGGGAACTCCGTCTTAGTTTCAGATTGGCAGCTCGGAGCCGAAGGGCATCCGGCTAAACACCTATTCGGACTCAATCGGGCCAGTGTGGAGTCCTGTCCTTAAACCCTGAACCCCACGGGGCCTTCCAGCGCCGCGATCCAACGCCGCAGCACGGTCCAGAAACACACGGCAGTAAACCCAGAGACTCTCCATTCAAATTGAAGGCAGCTCTCGCATCACCGGCCGTGCTCGGCGAGTGTGCGATTCCAGTTGTTTGTGGATTTGGCACTGGGGCGGATGCTCCGAAATGATTATGACGTTCCGAGGTTATGTCGGCGGCCAGCCCTTGCGTGGCCAGCCCAGGCCCAGTGCTCGATTGGCTTTTCGAACGAAGGAAACAGGAGGGCCGGTGGCCAGTCCTGTCTCCCTCGTCCGTTTTTCTCTAGGTCAAGAGCATGAGTACTTCCGGGGGCCAGCGTAGTCAATTGGCCGCAGGCACCTAGCCGCAGGACCCAATCAAGACGCCGGATTCCTGGCGTGCCCAACGCAGAGCGACGGCGCTCCAGGCGCCAGTGATGGTGCTCTGTGACTGATAAGGGCATCGCGGTTTGCTCGGATCCAGTTAGGCGTGCGGGTTCTCTGCGGCCAGGGCCACATCAGTTCCTGGCCAGCACGGCCACCAGCCGGTCGGGGTCGAAGACGGTTTGATTCTTGAGCATGAAGTAAACGGCGCGAGCGAGTTTGATCGCGACGACCGTGTTGGCTTTGAATTTGTTGCCGTTCATCTGCGCTTCCAGCCGCTGAGCCAAAGGCCGGATTCGGAAGTGATCGCGTTTGGCGATGACGGCGGCCTCACCGAAGGCCCAGCGCAGGTAAGGATTACCCAGCTTGGCCCCGCGCAGGCCCTTGATCTTGCCGGCGCTGGCCACCGTGCCTTTGACCAGCCGACAGTAGGACAGGAAATCTTTGACGGTGGGAAAGCGCTTGATGTCCCCGATTTCGTAGAGAATGGTCAGGCCCAGGTTTTCACCGATCCCGGGCACGCTCTGCAGCAGCGCATAGTCGCGGCCAGCGACTTTTTTGGTCTGTCGCTGGAGTTCTTCTTCCAAGGCGAAGATTTGTTGGTCGAAATGGCGGATCATGGCCAGGTCGTTTTTCAGAGCGATCTGGCGCAGGGGATTGTCTTCGGCCGCCAGCAGTTGTTCCTCCCAGGGATCGCGCGTGCGCCGAGTCTGCCGGGCGGGAAGGCGGTTGTGCGCCAGTTGATGGGAGTGGATGCGAGCCAGCAATTCGGCCCGGCGCCAGACGTAGAAGATGCGCTGACGCAACAACGCACGCAGCGGCCGTTTGTCAGCCGGATAGACGTAGGCCGGCGGATCAGGTTGGAACGCAGCAAGTGCGTGAGTTTCTCGGAATCGATGCGGTCGTTTTTGTTTTTGCCCCCGTGAATGGCTTTGACGTAGAGCGCATGGGCCAGCACGAAGGTGAGGCCTGCAGCCTGGCAAGCATCGGCCAGCCAATACCAGCCGAACATGCATTCGCAACAGACCGTCAGGTCATGCTTGTAAGGCTCGATGAGCTTGAGGAAGAACTTGAAGTCGTTGTCCTTGACGTTGGTGTGGACCCGTTTGTTGCCCTGCCGATCCATGACGCAGACGTACATCTGGCGCGCGTGCAGATCGATTCCGCAATTGAATTCGGTGGTGGAGGTGTAATACTTCATACGCTGTTAGTGACTTGGTGCTTAAGGCACCGGGTTATAGGTGTAGTACTGCGGGGAGTGCTCGTAACACTCCCCGCCCATCGCCCCGATGCTAGCAAAAACCAACCAGGGCTTTCATGGGAGTGTCAAATGCGCTGCAGCGAACGGCGGCGGGCCATCGCGGTTGCAATCGGCGCGTCTCGTGGCCGCCGTCGCTGAGCTTGGGTCGTTAGGCATCATCGCTCGTCACCTGTGATATGAAGACCAAGCGCATTTTCAGCCGATTGGTTTTCCTAGTCGTTGGTTTGTTTTTCGTTGGCTTTGCATTCATGGCAGTTGCTGGTCGAGGCTTTAGGACTGGAGTTCATGGCACGACCAGTGGTTATATTTCGGCGACAGAGCACCCAGTTCAATTCTGGACTGTTGTAGTCGTGATGGCTCTTTTGGGAGTGATTGCTTTGTATTGTGTTTTTACGAAAGGAAAAGGTGATGCACCGAATGGCGGCCCCGCGACGCCGCTCGGCAATTCGGGAGTCACGGAGGAGCCGCCATCGGTGAGCTGATCGTCCGGCGGCATCAAGCGTATGGATTTCCTCCAGTTCATGATTG
>QHOP01000453.1 GCA_003219345.1 Verrucomicrobiota bacterium | reverse complement strand
TCAGGTCCCGGGAAAGTCTCATCGATAGGCTGTCCCCGGGGGATGCCGCTGATCTGGATCCGGCTGAAGGTGGTCGACTGTCCGACTTGTGACACATCGTTCGCCTGATTGCCAAAGTAGGCGGTGACCTTGTTGCCAAAGACCGGCTGGATTATCGCCGGGTCCGGAAAGTTCAGTCGGGTAAAGTTGCCGTTCGGTGCTGTGATCGTCATCGATGTATTGGCGGTAAAGCTCAGACTCCAGGTTCCCAACGGGCCGGTGGCACAGTCGACCTGTCCCAAAGTTCCTCCCGCGTACAGATAACTATTGTCCCGGGGCTCATTGACCTTGTAGCGGAACCACGCGGTGGCAGCCCCGCTCGCTTGCGTTTGAATATCCAACATGATGACGCTCGGTTCATCATAATCGGGAGCCGTCGAGCCGGTGGAATCCGGGACGAGAAACATGTGCGTTTGGAAACCGAGGTAGGCCTGTGGCGGAAAAGCCGAAATGGTGAGGGAATAAGTG
Organism: Verrucomicrobiota bacterium; assembly: GCA_003219345.1. GTDB lineage: Bacteria > Verrucomicrobiota > Verrucomicrobiia > Limisphaerales > AV2 > AV2. The sequence goes on along the minus strand of QHOP01000453.1, from coordinate 7,256 downwards.
GGTGTCGTTCCGTTGGGAACAACCCACCCGTAGTCATTCGAAGTTGTATCGGTTGCGATGTTCTGCCGGTCATATTGATTTGGGCCGGAGACAATTTTCAATCCGACCCAAACGCTTCCCGGTTTGAGCGTCAGGGCAGGGGGCAGGCCGGGCGTGAACCTTGCAACCGAACGGCCGTTGCTGCTGATCCACACCGTACCGGGCCGCCAGGGATCTACCGCTACCGCGCTGGCGTTGCCAAAGCGGTAACCCGGCCTCGTGATCTCGCCCCACGTCGCACCGGCATCGCCGGAGTAGTAGACCTTGTCGTAGGTGTCGCCGGTTCGCTGGCCGAGCACGGCGACGCGATCCGCCGCGGCATCGACGTCTGTGACGTTGACAAAGTCCGCGACCGTGCTCCACGTCGCACCGCCATTGGCACTGCGGCTGAGGCCGATCACTTGATTGCAGCACGTCCCCACCCAAAGTTGGCCACCCAGGGAAGCATCCGCGGCCATTACGCCGTAATTCGGCAGTCCCGTGTTCACAAATGTCCAGGACACGCCCCGGTTGTTGGATTTGTACAGGCCCTGATTTTTCAGGAACAAATACCGGATTGTATTATCCGTGGCGTCCACCTCGAGGTCGGCGTTCGGGTTAAATTGATCGCCGTAATCGGCTGCCGCCGGCAACCCAGAGCAACGCGTGAATGTGCTCCCGCCGTTGACGCTGCGGTAAACGCCGCCATTTACGCCGTCATCCGCTCCTCCGATGGCGACCAGCATGTCGTCGGCGTTGTCATGCGAAGCTACCGCACTGATGATGCAACGGTTGGCCTGGAGCGGCAGTCCGGCCTGGGCGAAGATGCTCCACGTCAGGCCGTTGTCGGTGGATTTGAAGATCCGGGGACTCCAAGTGTTCCGCTCGTCCGCGCCTAGCGCGAGCAGTCGGTCGCCACTGGCAAGGATCGCGCGACAAAGGCCGAGATCGTCCGGAAACGGCTGGGTCCGCGTCGTGATGTATCGCGACACCGTCCCACTCGCACCGCCATCAAGCACGACGGCACCGCCATGGTCGGCCATCGGCAAATACACGCGGCTGGAATCGGTAGGATGGAAGTTGACCTTATAGTCCACGACTTGATCAATGCCATTGACGATGTATTGCCAGGAAGCGCCTCCGTCGGTTGTTCGGAACGGGCCATAGCCCCCTGCCATGAACCAGCGACTAGCGCTGGTGGGATCCTGGATCAGTCCATTGCGGCTGCCTTCGATCATCGTCGGCGCAGGTGCCCGCTGCCACGATGGCATCGCCCCGCTCAATGAGTCAGTCGGTGACCATGCGCCGGCGAGCGATCGGATCTGTGTCCGAAGACTGTTCGGCCCGCCGCTGTACCCGCCGAAAATGCTGCCGGCCACGATGCGTCCACCGGCGAGCGCGGCCACCAGCGGAGCATCTTGCGCGCGGTCGATACCGGGCCAGGAGAAATCGCTCCAGGTGTAAGTGGCCGAGTCGCTCCAATTGCCAGCGTCAAATTCGAAAAGGATTCTCCCGGCCGCCCCGTTACCACCGGCGACAAGCACTCTGCCATTCGGCTCACGCACGATCCGCCAGCAGCTTTGCGGCGCACCTACGCCAGCAGGCGAACCCATTATAAACGTCCACGACGCACCCGCGTTGACGCTCACCCACACGCCTCCTGGACCGGAGAAGCCCGACGCACCTACCCAGATATCCGAACGCCCTGTCGGCGGCAGTGAAATTGAAGTGAATTGCGCCCCAGCGAACGTTGCAGCGCTTACTTGATTCCAGTTGGCCGCGGCATCCGTGCTCCGCCACAAACCATCTCCACGAGAACCGGCCCAGACTTCATTATCATTGCCAGGGCGAATAGCTACGCACTCGCCGCCCCAACGCTCCGGATCATTGCCGGAGAAATGAATACCGCTCTTCACATGCGTCCAGGTAGCACCGCCATCCGCGGTTTTCCAAATCCCCTGATCTGATCCCCCGTATGCGAAGCCGACACACTGATAAACCACGTCGGCATTTCCCGCAGCGACGGCGAGACCCTGCACGCAATGGGCCGTGTAACTGGTCATATCCCCGCTTAAGTAAGTCCAGGTATCTCCATGATCATCGGAGCGATAGGCTCCCCCGACGTCAGTGCGGCCATAAAGCCGGCCCGACGAATGCACGGCGAACCCGGTGAACCAGCCGCCGGCATCCGTACGCATCTGCTGAAAAGTCCCGGCGATCACTCCTCCTGGTTGCGCAGGAAGTGGGGTGAAACTTGTGGCACTGGTGACGGTGCCAGCGGGGGTGGTTACGGAAATCGGTCCGGCGGTCGCGCCCGCGGGGACTACCGTTGTGATCTGGGTCGGCGAATTGACCGTGAACGTGGCGCTTGTGCCATTGAACTTAACAGCCGTCGCGCCGATGAAATTATCGCCCGTAATGATGATCGAGCTGCCTACTGTGCCGCTCGCGGGAACCGAAGTGATGCTGGGCGGCTGCGCTGCCAACGGCGTGAAGTTTGACGCGCTGGTAGCGGTGCCGTTGGGCGTTGCAACGAAGATAGGCCCAGTTGTCGCGCCAGCCGGAACCACAGCCGTAATCTGCGTCGCCGAATCCACCGTAAAGGTCGCGCTCGCGCCATTGAATTTAACGGTAGTCGCGCCGCTGAAATTATTGCCCGTGATGATGATCGAGCTGCCCACTGCGCCGCTTGCGGGAATCGAGGTGATGCTCGGTGGTTGCGGCACGCCGGAGGGAACGACTTTCAGATTTATTGCCGAGTCTGCCGAACGATTCACGGTAATCCAGAGGCGCTGGCCCGTGGTGTCAAGGGTTGCGAAATAATCCACGTCTGGCGTCGCCAAGCCGGCTCCGACGGAAATGGTCGCGGGCAATTGTGCGGCAGTATAACGGTTCACGACAAAAACAGGCTGGTCGAGCGCCTTGCCTGCCGCAGGTGTGAGCGTGGCATCCACAGCGTTTGCTGCGGCGACCACTTCCCACGTTGAAAAGATTGGGTTGTAACCGGGCGGAGCGTAGGTGATGGGCTTGTTGTCCGCGGCGCCGACGCCGGCCGGCCCACTGATCTTCACTGTGCCGGTGATCGCCGCAAGACTGGCGGCGTCAGCGTTTTCCATTTGTTTCACCGTCCGACCGACAGTGCCGTTTAAATAACCACCTGAGTGAGTGCCGAACACTACAAAGACAGAATAGGCCAACAACATGCCATCGGCCCGGTTGCCGTCGTACGGCGTGTTTTGGCTGTTGGCGTGCTGGGAATACTGGTGAACGTCAAGTGGATTGCCCTGTGCGTCGTTGGCCCCATAATTGTTGAACCCACCCAGGATCCCAAAGTTATTACCCCAAGTCAGGCGTTTGCTCGACGTAGGACCGTTCGCGGGCAGGACGTCATTAAGAATTTGGTAAGCCCAGCTCTCGTCATCGATCATGGGCCCCGCCAGATTCTGCCCACCTCGGTCGAAGTTGGGGCTATTTCGAGGGTCACTGCCTTGGTCCTGGACGCTGATGGGCACAGTTGCCACGTGGCCCATTTCAGCATCCACTTGAGCGGGATCCGTCCATTGCATGGCGTAAGGAATGGTGTTGGGCTCGTTGTAACGCCACCCGGAAGCCCTGGTCACCTGCTCGGGAGCCGAGGCGAGAGTCGCAAATTTAAATGTGTCACCGAATGAGGCGCCACCGACCGTCGCGCCGACACCCCCGTCATAATGCATATCGCCGTACGGCGATCTGGAATCTGCGCCTATGTTCCCCGCCGTGGCTCGTGCGTCCTGGCTGAGGGCAAAAATCGGGTGTGAGCGTCCCTCCGCAAAGAACCATTGGACTGTAGTCGGTACGGTTATCTGGTTGAGCTGATTGATGTGATAGTGATCCATGTAATAGGAAATAATGACATGGTGGGGTCCGGCAAGCACCACAGTAGTGGTTCCAGACGTGGTGTGGGACGAGTCATCTCCGGGCTGCCAATTGACTCCATCGAAATAAGCGGAGTGATTCTGGACGTAACCATCGCCTTGGTGGCCGTTATCACCGGTGCCGGTGCAGACTCGATCGACTCCGTTCACTTTGTAGGTCAGGCGTCGAAGGTAGCCCGCGCCTTCTGGCCGCTGATCGACCATAATGGCGGTACGCGTCTGGCCGGCCGAGTCAGTCCACTGAACCGCGCGGGCAGGCAGGTTGTTGTCGGAGGTGACGACCGTGAGGGTCAGTGCTGTGGCGACAGCAGAGGCGAAATACGCGAATGCTAGAGCCGTGAATGGGATGCCGAAGTAAGATCGGAAAAAGCCCGGACCTTGAAACCAGAATTGTCTCATAGATCGAATAGGTTGTAATCGAAGGGGGACCTGGATTGTGGCGATTATAGAAGGAATGGCTGTGGAGGCAAGGACAAAATCAGCAATTCTCATTTCGTTTGATCTGCCGACCGGAACGCTGAGGTCGCGGGCGGAGCCGGTGCGGTACATTGGGTGTGTAACGAGGAGAACCGGGCGCGCTGGTGACCGGTGAGACGCTGGTATGGACGACAGCACTCTGAATGTTATCGCTCTTCGGAACCGTCGCGATGACGAAACGGGGAAAAAGCGGGACCTGAGCCCCAAGACTACCTCCATCACTCCCTTCCGGATAGATTCGCGTGCTTAGCGTCAATTCGCGGTTAAAGTTTGTGCTCAGCCCTCCTCATAAGAGCGGTGTTTTGCCAACCCTATTCTGCTTGACGAGTAGTGGGTCGAACATAAGATTGCGCTGTCACCAAAAATCCACCGGCTCAATGAACCATGAATCAGAAGATACTTGCCCTTAAGGTGGCTGCTTTATGCAGCCTTTTAACCCTTGCCAACCCTTCATTTGCCCAAACCATGGTTGTTACTTACCAAGGCCGGGTGCTGGACAACGGCACGAACTTCACTGGCACCGGGCAATTCAAGTTTGCCCTTGTCACCAGTACGAACATCAGCAGTCAGGCCACCGCCATCGCCAACTTGACTGGCAATTTCGTCACCAGTTGTACCGTCATCTTTGGCGGCAACGGTTATGTCGCGCCGCCTACGGTTACGATTTCTGGCGGCGGGGGTTCGGGCGCGACGGCCACAGCCACAGTCACGGGCGGGGCGGTAACAGCGATCAGCGTCAACAGCACCGGTTCGGGTTATACCAGCCCTCCCACCGTGACGATCGCGCCCCCGCCCGACAACATCTCCTTCGACACCTATTGGAGCAACGACGGCACGAGCATCAACGGCAGTGAACCCACCGGCGCCGTAAGCGCGGGCGTGAGCAACGGGCTGTTCACAGTGGCACTGGGCGATACGAAAGTAGCGAACATGACCGCCCTGAGCGCTACGCTGTTCGGCAAGCCGGACCTGCAATTGCGAATCTGGTTCAACGATGGCGTGCATGGGTCAGCCGCATTGAGTCCTGTCCAAAACCTGACGCCCGCGCCGTATGCGATTCAGGCGCTGAATGCGAGCAACCTGCTGGGCACATTGCCGGCGGCGCTATTGACCAGCATCGGCAATACCAACGGTGGCAGTGGAAATTTTTTTGTCGGGCCGTCGGGCAATTCGGCGACGAGTGGAAGCAAAGATACGGCCATTGGCCAGTCTGCGCTTCAGAGCAACACAAACGGCTCCGACAACACGGCCAATGGCGCTAATACGCTTTTCGGCAACACGAGCGGCAACAACAACACGGCCAATGGCGCCTATGCGCTTTCAGGCAACACAAGCGGCAACAACAATACGGCCATCGGCTATAACGCGCTTCCAAGCAACTCGACCGGCTCCGGCAACATCGCCATCGGGGCAAATGCGGGCAACGCCATCTTCACAGGCAGTAACAACATTGACATCGGCAACTCGGGTTTTGGCGATGAAAGCAACACCATTCGCATCGGCACGACGCAGACCAAAGCGGTCATGGTTGGCATCTACGGGGGAACCATCGCCAGCAGTTCCGGGCTGGTTTGCGTCAATCCATCAGGGCTGTTGGGAACGGTGCCCTCTGGGGGAGCCACACTCGCCGGCGACCTCCAAATCGGAACGGGCGCCGGCGACTACCGCCACCTGACGCTGGGCGGCGGAAACTCCTCCGGCTTTCTGTATGGCTCGTTTCCGAAATTCGGCGATGGCAGGCGGTGCCACATCGCGCATCTCCGCAGAATATGGCGAAATAATACTGGCTGTCGGCGGAGTCAACAGCGCGCCGACGACCGTTCGATTGGATGCGACCGCCGCCGGCGTGACGGTCTTTGGCACGTTCAACAACAGCAGTGATCGCAACGCCAAGCAGGATTTCGCGCCGGTAAGCCCGTCGCAAATCCTGGACAAAGTCCTGCAACTTCCCGTCAGCGAATGGAGTTACAAAACGGATTCGGCAACACGGCACATCGGCCCGATGGGGCAGGATTTTTACTCTGCCTTCAAGATCGGCACGGACGAGAAGCACATCGCGCCAATTGACGAAGGCGGCGTGGCGCTGGCGGCCATTCAAGGATTGAATCAGAAGTTAGACGCAAAGGACGCCGAGATCGCGAAATTGAAGGCGCGCCTGGACAAGTTGGAGCAATTAATAAACGAGAAAAATGGAGGCGAGAAATGAGAGCGAGGCCCCTTCAACCGCTTTGTCTCCTTTTTCTTGCTTTTCTCTTTTGCTTTCGTGCCTTTGGGCAGTCCTACTCCATAGACTGGTTTAAAGTCGCCGGCGGCGGCGGCACCAGCACGGGCGGAACTTATTCCGTCAGTGGCACCATCGGCCAGCACGACGCCGGCGGAGCAATGACTGGCGGCAATTATTCTCTGACGGGCGGATTCTGGGCGCTCTACGCGGTGCAAACTCCAGGCGCACCAACCCTGAGCATCCAGTTGACAACGACGAACACGGCGATGGTTTATTGGCCCTCGCCTTCGACGGGCTTCAATTTGCAACTGAACACCAACCTTGCAACAACGAACTGGGCGCCCGTCGCGTCTGTCACCGACAACGGCTCGATCAAATACATCATCGTCAATCCACCTGCTGGAAAAGCCTTTTATCGGCTCAAGAGTCCGTAGGCTGCGGCGACCTGCCTCCTGGTCGGAAGGCAAGTGTGAGATGCGCCTGTCGGCCGAGCTAAACAGCCAGAATAGGTTTGACGCCGCCGACGTGCAGCGCTAGACTCGGCCAAACCACGCAATCAGGATGACCGCAAATCAGCCTGAATTTCGTACGAGCACTCAACCGCGCCGGGGTAAGCACGCTCA
>QHOP01000452.1 GCA_003219345.1 Verrucomicrobiota bacterium | reverse complement strand
ATGCCCAGAGGTTCCCCTCACCCCTTCCCTCTCCCCTCATCCGATGAGGGGAGAGGGTGGCTTTAGCCGGGTGAGGAGAGTTCCTGCACACGGCATTAATTGGAAATTGCTTTGGGCAGCCACTCTAGCCTGTCTTCCGCAGGAAGAACAGGCTAGCTGCGCACGGGCACAAACTTCACACAAACCGGCGCCCCGACTTCAACGCTGGTTCCCGTGGCAGTCAAGCGTCCGGTTTTTTGATCAATCCGAAGGACAACGACGTTGTCGGAATCCTGGTTCGCTGCCAGAAGATAATTGCCGGTCGGGTCGATGCCGAAACTGCGCGGCGTCTTGCCTTGAGTCGAAACGTTTTCGACGTGGGCGAGTTTGCCGGTCTTCTCGTCGATGGCGAAAACCACGATGCTGTTGTGCCCGCGGTTTGAGCCGTAGAGAAATCTCCCGTTCGGATGAGCCTCCACTTCCGCGGTGCTGTAATTCGGTTTTGCTGTTTCGCCATCAGGCAAGGTCGAGAGGGTCTGCAGCAATTTCATTTCGCCGCGCTCCGGCTCGTAGGAAAACGTGGTCATGGTGCATTTCATCTCGTTGATGACATAAGCGTATTTCCCGCGCGGATGAAACGCGAGATGGCGCGGTCCGGAGCCAGGCGCAACGGAAGCTGAAGGCGGGGCGTTGGCAACAAGCGAACCGTTCGCCGGATCGAATTTGTAAACGAGCACTTTGTCCAGTCCGAGGTCGCATGCGAGCGCGAACCGGTTGGCGGCGTCGGTCGCGATGAAATGCGCGTGCGGCCCTTCCTGGCGCTGAGGGTCGGCGCTCGTTCCGCGATGCTGGATGAAGATCGTTGGCGAGTCCAGACTGCCGTCCGGCTTGATCGGCAGCGCTTCGATACTGCCACCGCCATAATTGGCGACGAGAACGGTCTTGCCGGTCCTATCCACAACAAGATGGCACGGGCCGTCGCCCCCGGAAGGTTGCTGGTTCAAGGGAACGAGTTTGCCCGTGTGCGAGTCGATGACAAAAGCGCTCACTGCTCCGCTTTTTTTGCCGCCCCAATCGCCAATCTCATTCGCCGCATAAAGAAATCGCCGGTTGGGATGAAGGGCGAGGAAACTTGGACTGATTGTTTCGGCGGCCAGTTCCGGCGCGGCCAGTTTGCCGCTCGCCGAAGTGAAGCGGGAGACATAGATCCCTTTACTCTTTGGGCCGGTGTACGTACCGATGTAAACGAGAGACTCTTTCGAGTTGAGCGACGAGGCGGCCGCTTCGGCGCGTTGTTGTGAAACGCAGCCGAGAGACAGTCCGATGGCACAGGTAAACGCCGGTCTGAGTTGCCGGAGGATTTTCATGCGGAAATAGAACAGGGCATCGCGCGACGATGCAAGCATGTTCAGCAGTGGCACATTTTCGGCAAATCCCCCCGGAAGACGGCGGCGCTTAACTCTCGGACGCGGTTTCACGAGTCGAAGTTCAGCGGAGGACCCCGTCGAGTCCAAACTTAAAAACTGGCGCGGTGAGAGTCCTCTCGAACCCTGACTTTCTTTCGCCCTTTCAAAGCCAAGTCAGGGCTCGACAGGAGTCTCGCCCCACCTGGTGAAACCAGTTCCAACAATTCGCGAGTGCGGCTTTTTGTTACCGCAGCTAAGATTGCCGGCATGATTACTCACATTTGCGATCGTTGCGGGCGGCCGATTGAGCAAGGGAAGTTGCGTTACATCGCCAAAATCCAGGTATTTGCGGCCGCTGACCCGTTGGAAATCACTTTGGAAGATCTCCTGCGCGATACCCGTCGTGAAATTGACCGGCTCCTGCAACAATGTGAGGAATTGACCGAAGAAGAACTGATGCGCGACGTATTTGTGAAGTTTGAGTTCGATCTCTGCCGCACCTGCCAGAAGGCTTACGTCACCGATCCGCTTTCGGCCGCAAGCACCCGCTAACGATGCCTGCCGCCGTGGAACCCGCCAACGAAGCCGACGTGCCCGTAACCGACGCGCCCGCCATAACCAAAGTGCCCGCCAAAGCCGTAGCGATAAAAGCCCGGATGATAGCCTCGGTAGGCATAGAGGCCGTGGTAGCGGGGATACCAGGACCAATAGAAGCTGAACGGCGCGCAGTAGGAATAGGAATAGCCCGGATACACATAAACCGGATAAGGGTTGTCCACGTAGGTGGGATACGTGTAGGTCGCGACCGGCGGTGGTTGAGCCACGCTGGAAGGATACGCGCTGGCGGCCGCGTTCGCCGCCGCGACGGGCTGCTGCTGAGATTGCTGATAGGCCGCATTGGCCTCTCGCTGGACCTTCGCGCCGTGACGAATCAGCGTGGTGATAATTTGCGACGGCACGCCGAGGTCATGCAGTCGGACGATTTCTTCCGCGTTCGGGTGGTAAGGCATGCTGGAACTCTCGATGTAATTCACGATCACGTCCGTCTCGACCCCTCTCTGATACATCTTCACCACCTCATCCACGCCGAAGGAGAATTTCGTTCGTTGGGCCGCCTGCGTCGGTTGAATCGGCGCGATCGGAGGCTTGGCCGCATCTGACTGTTTCGTTTCATTGACGACCGCGTCAGGGCTGGGGTCCCCGGTGGTTTTAGCCGCCTGAGACCGCACACCGACGAGCAGTGATTCCGTTATCACGGCCAGCGTGACCAGGAAAGAGAATGTTCGCCTTTTCATTTTTCACTCCATTTGGTTCTCATCAAAAGCTTCATAAATTCAACGACACCGGAAACCGCTCTTAAACTATGCCCTCCTTTCCGGTTACGCAAGTGGCCTCTCACTTGATGTTGTCCGGCGTGACGCGCGCCTCGGTCGAGAGTTTGTAAGTGTGCCCATCCGATGCGGTCAACTCCGCTTCCGCGAGATAAGCGCGGTAACCTTGCTTCGGCGTCTTGATCTCAACGATAGCGTGGCTGCTGCCGGGTTGCGCTTCCAGTTCGCGGCTTGACCATTGGCCGTCGCGAAAATCGCGGTCCGATGAGTTCGCCGTCCAGAGCCGGATGGCTTTGACCTTTTGATTCACGCTCACCTCCACAGTAGCCTCGCCGTTCGCGCCGTCCGCCATTTTCCACTCCATCTTCGGCAGCTCCTTGCCATCGGCAATCATCTCGTAAAATGCGGCGAGCGTTTGTATCGCCTCCTCGCCGCCGCCCAGGTCGTGGCCGGCGTTCGGTGTCTGGTAAATCAGCTTCGGCTCCGGCAAATCGCTCCAGTAGTTGCGCAGCGAGTCCACCGTCCAATACCGGTCATTGGTGCCGAGCAACAGCAGTTTCGGCATCGTGTAGCGCGAGCGATATTCATACGGGTCAACCCAACTCCGCAATTTCACCATGCCCGGCTCGTCCTGGCGCTGGTCGAAGCGCATCTCCGTGTAGTCGTTGATCTCCTCGCTTTGCTTGCCATAAACCTTTTTCGACCACTGCAACTGCGCTTTCATGTTCAGCATGTCGATGACCATCGGCGCGATGGCCTTCACGCGCGCGTCCACCGCACCGGTCAGCCAGGTCGTCCAGCCGCGCTTCGACGCGCCGGCGACGACGAACTTTTCGATTTTCTGGTTGAACTCCTTTTGCGCGAACGCCTGCACGGTGTCCATGCCGCGCATGGCGCCCTTGACCATCGGGAAGAGCAGCGGCCAGGTTTCGTCGCCCGTTTTGAGATATTGGTCAAACGTGTAGGCGATCAGCGCGTCCTCCTTCCGCCCTTCATAAAGGGGTTGATTGGGAATTTTGGTGATGACTGCCGCCACCGCGCCGGCCCGCTCGGCAAGGGTCTTCAACATTTCGATCCTTTTCTCGCCGTCGCCATCGCCGGTGATGAACAGAAAGCCGATCCCGGGGTTTCTCACTTCATTCGGGCGCACCACAATTATATGGTGGCTCCAGAATTGATTGCGCCAATGCTGCGAGACCATTTCAAGCCGAGTGGCGGTCCCCCACTCTTCCCTTTTCTGCTCCGTGCGCTTCCAGTTGTAGTGCAGGTCCGGGTTATCGACGTACTCCTCCAGCGCGCCGGCGACGGCCACCGCGCAACACTACCAATGCAACGAGATCATGGCACTGGCGGCAGAAACAATTTTTTGGAGACGAAAAACCGACGATGGGGTAATCAATCGAAGCATAAATCAATAGCACCGGTTCAACCCAAACGCGTCAAGAATGAAACCGCTGTTCAAGCCGGCGCCGACTGAAGTATTCGCCGGCGGCGTCCAACTGCCGTCACCCTGGGCGCACGCTGCGCACAAGCCCGTTTTCATCGCGTTCCTGGTTTGCTTTGCCATCGCCTGGACCGCGCTCCTGCTCGGCGGTTTTCCGTCCGAAGATTGGCCCTGGCTGAACGGCTTGTTCTGGCTCCTGGCCGCGGCGACGTCGCTGACAGGTCTGGCGCGGCGCTTGCCGGAACAAAACGTTTTCGTAGCGGCGACTCTCATCGTGGCCGTCTCCTTCGGCATCGCCATCATCGCTGAAAAGACCGGCGTTCCGTTCGGTCCGCGCACTTACACGGCTGCGTTGGCAGAAAAGATTCTCGGCGTGCCGTGGCCGATTCCTCTGGTGTGGCTGGCGGTCACCGTCAACGGTCGTGGCGTGGCGCGGCTGATCATGCGGCCCTGGCGCAAGACCACTTACTACGGTTTTTGGGTCATTGGCCTGACTTGTCTGCTGTCGGTGCTGTTTGATTCAGGATTGGAGCCGTTCGCCACGCACGTGAAGCATTATTGGTTCTGGGACACGCCTGCGAACGTGCCAAGCTGGTATTCGGCGCCTTGGGTGAATTTCTTTGGCTGGTTCGCCGCCGCGCTCGGCGTCCTCGGCTTCAGTACGCCATGGCTCATCAACAAGCAGCCGGTCAAACAACCGACCGATTATTATTCACTCGCGTT
>QHOP01000451.1 GCA_003219345.1 Verrucomicrobiota bacterium | reverse complement strand
CGTAACGCTCCTGGGGCTTGGGATTTCGAGATTGGCGTTTATTTGGAAGTTGGACCTCGGAGCTTGGAATTTTAAACCATGCCGCTGCCTGACCTCATCGAAATCGTCCCGTTGGAGAAACCCGTGCAGGCCAGGATCACGGTGCCCGGCTCCAAGAGCATCACCAATCGCGCGTTGATCCTCGCGGCGCTGGCCGAGGGCGAGACGACCTTGCGCGGCGCCCTGTGGAGCGAGGACACCCAAGTGATGGTCGAGGGGCTGCGCGCGCTGGGTTTTGAAGTAAAGGTTGCTGAAGATTCCCAGGAGTTTTGCAACCGCACGATCATTGTCCGGGGCCGGGGAGGCAAAATTCCCCGCGGCGGAACACTGGAGTCCCCGCTGGGGATTTTCGTTGGCAACGCCGGCACGGCGGCGCGGTTTTTGACGGCCCTGGTCTGCCTTGGCCACGGGATATACCGTGTTCACGGCGTGAAACGGATGCATCAACGACCGTCGGAGGCCTTGTTCAATGCGCTTCGCGAACTGGGTTACTGCATTGACTCCGTGAACGACAAGTTGCCGGCGACGGTCCACGGCAACGGCCCGCGCGAAGCGACTTGCTGCGTCAGCATCGCCGAAAGCTCACAGTTCGCCTCGGCGCTGCTGCTCTGCGCAAAAGTGGGCGCCTGGCGCGTGAACGTGGTCGGCGAAAACGCGGAGGAATCGCCTTACGTAGCGATGACGTTGAAGTTGACCGACGTCTTTCCGAAGCGAGGCGGCGAGTTTCAGATCGAACCGGATTGTTCCAGCGGCAGCTATTTTCTCGCGGCCGGGGAGTACGAATTCATGGGAAAAAAGGAAATTCACTCCACGGATGGGCTCGACCGTGAATTTGGCGGCGCGTCAACTCTCTCACTCAGCGTGAGCAACTGGCCCGAGACACGTTGGCAGATTGACCAGGCGTTTTTAGAAGTCCTCTTCGCATTGCATGAAGGACCCCGAAGTCGGTTTTGGAAACTCCATTCATCCCGTGCGGCGTCCCTGTCAGGAGAAGAAACCCAACCCCAGAGTGTTCACATCCTTTCTCGTCGCGACGACCTGGGCGACAGCATCATGACCGCGATTGTGATGGCTCCTCTCCTGGCCCTGCCGATTCGTTTCGTTCATCTCGGCCGGCTCCGTGTGCAGGAGTGCGAGCGCGTTATGGCACTGCGCAACGAATTGACCCGATGCGGCGCGAAAGTCGTCGAGGAAGACGACACGCTCGAAGTGTTCCCCTCAAAACTTCACGGCGCCGAAATCGAAACCTACAACGACCATCGCATGGCGATGTGCTTTGCGATTCTGGGATTGAAAGTGATCGGAGTAAAAATCAAAAATCCTGCGTGCGTGAAAAAAACGTTTCCGAACTTTTTCCAGAAACTGGCCGCGCCACCGCCGCACGGCCTGGGCGCGACCCTACTCGATGCCAGGACGGCACGCGCCTTGACGCACGACGAATTGTTTGCCGAATAGACGTGACTTCGTTGACGCGTTAAATCGTTACACCGGGTTGCCGACCCAGGTATCATTCACGACTTAACGTTTCAACGCATGAATGAACCGATCGTCATTGCCATCGACGGCACGAGCGCCAGCGGCAAGAGCACGAATGCAAAGCTCGTCGCCCAGGCGCTCGGCTACGTCTATGTCGATACCGGCGCGATGTATCGGACGCTGGCCTGGGATTGCCTGCAGAAAAAGGCGGATGTGCACGACGCCAAAGCCGTCACGGCCCTGTTGCGCAAATGGAAGACCAGGCTCGAGTGCGTCAATGGTCGCGCGCGATTGCTGGTGAACGGCTACGATCCGGAAAAGGAAATCCGCACGGCCGAGGTCAGCGCCGCGGTGCCGCAGGTCGCGGCGATTCCGAAAGTCCGCGAATGGATGGTCAAACGCCAGCGCGAGTGCGTCCAGTTCGGCAACCTCGTGATGGAAGGCCGCGACATCGGGAGCAACGTTTTCCCGGAGACCGAGTTCAAGTTCTACCTGGACGCCTCATTGGAGGAACGGACAAAACGCCGCGCCGCCGAAGGCATCCAGGAGAACCTGGCGGCGCGCGACCGGCGCGACAGCCAGCGCGCGACGGCGCCGCTGATGATCCCGCTCGGCGCGATGGTGATCAACAATTCCCGGATGACTTCAGCTCAGACGAGCGGACTGATCATCAGCGAGGTCAGAAAACGGCTGGCGGGAAGGAAATGAAACTCATCTACCGCCTCGGCTGGCTGCTGTTTCGATTCATCTTCACGTTTTACTTTCGCTGGCGGGTTTATCACCCCGAGCGGCTCCCGCTTACCGGACCGGTCATTCTCGCTTCCAACCATGCCAGTTTCATCGACCCGCCGCTCGTCGGCGCCGGCGTGCAACGGGAACTCAACTATCTCGCGCGCAAATCGCTGTTTCGTCTTCCGGTGGCCGGCGCGATTTTGCGAGCGGTGAACGCCGTGCCGGTGGACCGCGAGGGCGGCGGGGCGGCGGGACTGAAAGCGATTCTCGACCGCCTGCTCGCCGGCGGCGGAATCATTTTGTTCCCTGAGGGCACTCGCACGCGCGATGGAAAATTGCAACCGGCCCGTTCGGGCGTCGGCTTGGCCGTCATGAAATCGAACGCGCCCGTGGTGCCCGTGCGTGTTTTTGGGACCTATGAAGCCTACGGACGTCACTTGAAATTTCCACGACCGCTTCCCGTCTCTGTGAAATACGGCCAACCGATACTTTTTGAAAAGCTCCGCGCTGAAGCCAAAACCTGTTCCAAACCGCGGCTCAAGGAAATTCACCGGCAGGTTGCCGGTGAAATCATGGAAGCCATTGCGAGGCTGGAGCCGGGTGTGGATTCCGTGAAGCGTGATTCGTGATTGCCGGAAGTTGAGCCGATGGCATTCGTTTCCTGCCGGCGCATCACTCGTCACCAGCCTGGCCCACCGCTTCTTTCAATGAAGCGAAACCGGACGCCTCCAACCGCTGTCGCAAGCCGGTGACAATTTCTTTCGTCACACTTGGCCCCTCGTAAACCAGGCCGGTGTAAATCTGCACGAGTGACGCGCCAGCGGCGATTTTCTCCCAGGCGTCGTCGGCATTGAAGATGCCGCCCACGCCGATGAGCGGCAGCGCCCCTTTGGTCTGGCGGTAAAGATGGCGAATGATTTCCGTGCTGCGCGCGCGCAACGGCCGGCCGCTCAATCCGCCGGCTTCAGCGTAGATTTGTTTGAGGCCGGGGTCGCTCGTTTCGGGCCGCGTCAGGGTCGTGTTCGTTGCCACGATGCCGCCGATCCGGCGCGGCCCGGCCAGTTCCCCAATTTCATCGAGCGCCTCGAAGGAAAGGTCAGGGGCGACTTTGACCAGGATTGGTTTGTTGTCCGTGGTCCGTGGTCCGTGGTCCGCAGCCACTGACAACTGGCGACTGACAACTGACCGGGCCGCGGATTCCTGATTCACTTCTTGCAGAGCGGAAAGAATTTCATCGAGCGCGGCTTTGTCCTGGAGTTGGCGCAGATTCGGTGTGTTCGGCGAGCTGACGTTGACGACGAAAAAGTCCGCGTGCGGCCAAAGCGCGCGAAAGGAGCTGGCGTAATCCTCCGCCGCTCTTTCCAGCGGCGCGATCTTCGATTTGCCAAGGTTAATGCCGACGGGATGCTTCGGCCAAAAGCCCAGCGAGCGCCACTCGGTGAGTTTGGCGGCGATAGCTTCCGCGCCCGGATTGTTGAAGCCCAGCCGATTAATGAGCGCCTCGTCAGCCACGGCGCGGAACATCCGCGGCGCGGGGTTCCCCGCTTGCGGATGCCAGGTCACCCCGCCGAGTTCGACAAAGCCGAAGCCGAGCGCTTCCCACACCGGCACCGCCGCCGCGTGTTTGTCCATGCCCGCCGCCAGTCCGACCGGGTTGGGGAATTTCAAACCGAACAGTTCGATCCCGCAGTCGCGGGACGCGCGGTAAAACGAAGCGAGCGCGTCGCAAAGCAATTCGTGACGACTCGCCCGGCCCAATGCCTTCAACGTGCAATTGTGAATCTCCTCGGAATCCAGCGAGAACAGAACCGGCCGGACAACGTTCCGATAGAACCAACTCATGGCGGCAAAATGTCGAGAGTCGAGCGTCGGGTGTCGAGCGCGGAATTTGCGCGCAGCGGGAATCGTCGGAGCGCCAACTCGGCGATTCAATTATTTCACTCCAGTCGGTGGCGGGCCGCTCTGTTCGATGTTCGTCAGCGCCTCTTTCACCTTCGCCCGTACCAGCTTATCGTTGTCGTTCAACCTCTCCCTCAGCGCCGGCACGGCTGCTTTCGCCGCGGCGCCCATGTTGCCGAGGACTTTCGCCGCCCCACCCCGAACCTGCTCGTCCTCGTCCGTCAGCGTTTCAATCAGCGTGGGTATCGACGACGCGGCGACTGGCGCGACTTTCGCCAGCGCTTGCAGTGATTTCAGGCGCACTTTCGCATCGCTGTCCCTGAGCGCGCGGGCAAACGCGGCAACCGATTCGGGCGAAAAGGCCCAGGTATTGCCGAGCGCTTCCACCGCATTTTCCCGCACGACAACCTGTTCGTCCTTCACCGCTTCAATCAACGCTGGCGCGGCGCTCCGAGCTGGCGGCCCCATCCCGCCAAGCGCCTGAGCAGCCAAGGCGCGTGTGCGGACGTTGGTACTTTTCAGCGCTTCAACCAGCGCCGGCAAGGCCGGCAGGCCGATACGGCCCAGAGCATACGTGGCTTGCGCTGGAATGTTCGCGTAACTGTCGGCAAATCGCTGAATCAAAGCCGGGGCAGCTTCCGCAGCGTGCGGCCCAATCGTGCTTAAAGCATAACAGGCCATCGAGCGCACGTAACCGTCGCTGTCGTTCAACGCGCGAATTAGAGAGGGCACGGCAGGCTCGCCGACGTTTCCAAGCGTGGTGGCGGCTTGCGCCGCGATTTGCCGTTCCGGATCGCGCAGCGCCTTGAGCAAAGGCGGCACGGAATCGGCAGTTTCGGAGCGAGCAACAGAAACGGCCTTTTAAGAATCGGGTCGCGCCGTTCCAGCGTCTTGAGCAGACTGGGAATGCCGTTCGTTCCCATTGCCCGCAGCGCCGCGGTGGCGTTGCTGCGCACGTTCGGGTCCGGACTGTTCATATCACGCGCCCATGCCGTGACGGTTTTACCCCGGTAAACCGGTTCCTGCGGAGCCCGCCATCTGAACAAGGCGAAAGCGATTGCGGCGCCGAGAGCGATCGCCACCAGAATGAACCGGTGTCTCCTCAGAAGACCCTCACCAGACTTCCACGGGCCCTTTGGGCACCGGAATTTGTCCGCGTTGTGTCACGCCGGGTTCCTCCATGAACGACGCGACCATCGGCGGCGGTCGATAGTGCGGCCTGAGTTCGCCGTTCTCGTCGAGGAACTGCTTCCGCCAGTCGAGATAGTCGCCGAGGATTTTATGGAACTCCGCCTTTGACGAAACAGTCACAATGCGTTTGTTGAAAATGTTCGCCGGACCGAATCGTTTGGCATACCACGGTGCGACTTTGCGGAACAGGCGGCAACCATGCTCCTCGCCGAACACTTCAATCATCAGGTCGAGATGCCGGCACATGACACGCACCCTTTCATCGAAGCCCGGTTCCGGCGGCAGCTCGCCCGTGCGCAGGTAATGCAGCGTGTGCAGGAAAATCCACGGGTTGTAAAATGCGCCGCGACCAATGCTCACGCCGGCGCAGTCGGTTTCCGCAATCATTTTCTTCGCCGCTTCCGGCGTGGTCACGTCGCCGTTGCCGATGACGGGAATGTTTGTCACCGCCCGCGCCACGGCGCGAATGCCAGCCAGATTCACCGCGCCGCTGAAGCCCTGCTCGCGCGTTCGTCCGTGCACGAAAATCGCCGCCACGCCCACGTCTTCAAGCGCGCGGGCCAGGTCGGGCGCGGTGATGTTCTGGTCGTCCCAGCCGAGCCGCATTTTTGCGGTGATGGGAATTTTGACGGCGTCCACCATGCCTTTGACCAGCTTCGCCGTCTTGCCGAGTTCGGACATCATCGCCGAACCGCCGCCGACGCGGCAGACCTTGCGCACCGGGCAGCCCATGTTGATGTCCACTGACGAAATGCCGGTGGACTCGAGATATTGGGCCGCGTCACGCATTTCTTCCGGAACGGACCCGAAGAGCTGCACCGCCAGCGGACGGTCGGCGGGACGGGTCTCGATGAGTTTGAGCGCCTTCGGATTGTTTTCGAGCAACGAGCGCGCGTTGACGAGGTCGGTCGTGGCCAGATCGAGCCCGCCGACTTCGCGCAGAGTCAGCCGGAACGGCAGGTTGGTGTAACCGGCCAGCGGCGAGAGAAACAGATTTGACTTCAGCTCAAGCGAACCGATGCGCATGGATGAACTATAATCAAACAAATTCGCCAGAGCGAGCCTCTTCGCGAACTGTCGGAACAGGCAGGGCGGTCTGTCCCCAGCCCGCCGCAGGTACGGCGCGATGAGACATCGCCGTAAGTGTTTAACGGCGTAGCGGCGGGCGTCATGCCTGACGTATAAGCCGGGCATGCTGCCCGGCGGAACAAGTCCACGCATACCCGAAAGCGTCCGGCTATTTGCAGATCGCCGAACAACCGGGCGTTCTTTCCGGGCGGCAAGATGCCACCCTCTACGACAGCCAGGATGGCCGCCGCTACGCTACCGCGCTCTGTCGCCACATATCGGGCGAGAATCCTCGCCCTGGCGACAAAAGAAGAAACTAAATCTCAAACACCGTGATCTCCGGCCGACAGTTGAACCGCACATTCAGGTGGAAGTAGCCAATGCCGGCGTTCACGTAAAGCGGACCGGGAGGGGTGTGAAACAGACCAAGATCATACTGATTTACTCCGAACGGCAGCATGAGGGGTCCATAAAACGGAATCCTTACCTGCCCACCGTGCGAATGACCGGCCAGAATCAAATCGAATTTTTGTCCGGACAATTTTTCGACCCAGGCAGGGTAGTGAATGAGGAGGATGTTTTTCATTCCGGCGCGCGGCTTGACCTTCGGTGCTTTCGTGCAGGTCGAACCGATAACATTGACGCTCCCGTCCGGCGTAACGATTTCTTCATCGAGCAGCCAGGCGCCGCCGGTCCTGGAAAAACATTTTGCGATGACATCGAAATCGGCGTGTGACCAGTAGTCATGATTGCCGGGGATGCCATACACAGGCGATTTGATTGCCTGAATCAACTCCAGCGCTTCGGACAGGAACTTCGTGTCTTCAACGATGTCCCCGGTGAAACAGACGAATTCGGGCGAGAGTTTGTTGATCTTGTCAACGACGGATTGCAAATAGGCGCGGTCGCCCTTGTGATGCACGTCTGTGAACTGAACGAGACGGTGGGTGGATTTACTCAAGGAGGGGCGCACGCTGCGGATCTTAACCCATTCCGGTTCGACCGCAAACGCGTCGGCGAGGGCGAGCAGAGGTGTCGCCCAGATGGTGTGGCGCAGGAAGCGGCGGCGGGTCAGTTTCCGCGATTTGTTTTGGGCGGCCTTCACAAATTCAAAAACGGATTGCAGTCCGTTCCACACTATTCATACACTTGGACCATGCTTGCCAAGGTTTGTTCCGCGGCCGTCAACGGCATCGAGGCTTATCCCGTCGAGGTCGAAGTCAACGCGGGCTGGGGCGACACGCTCGTGGTCATCGTCGGCCTCCCTGACGCCGCAGTGAAGGAGTCCCGCGACCGCGTCAGCACCGCGCTCACCAATTCCGGTTACAAATTCCCGATGGGCCGCACGACGATCAACCTGGCGCCGGCCGACGTGAAAAAAGAGGGGCCGAGCTTCGATTTACCCATCGCCGTGGGAATGCTGGCCGCGAGCGAGCAGTTCATTTCCGACCAGTTGGAAAATTTTGTGATCGTCGGTGAACTCGCTTTGACCGGTGCGGTGCGGCCGGTGAAGGGCGTTTTGCCAATCGCGATCCAGGCCCAGGCCGAGGACAAGGTCGGCGTTCTCGTGCCTAAAGACAATGCGCCGGAAGCCGCCGTGGTGAAAGGACTGCAGGTCGTCCCGATTCAAAATCTGCGTGAAGCCGTCGGGTTCCTCGAGGGCGAGGTTAAAATTCCGCCGACGCGAGTGAACATCACAACAATTTTCGAGCATCCACCCGAAGACGAACTCGATTTCGCCGATGTGAAAGGACAGGAGTCCGTGAAGCGCGCACTGGAAATTGCCGCGGCGGGCGGCCACAACGCGCTGCTGATCGGCCCGCCGGGCACGGGCAAATCCATGCTGGCAAAACGGCTCCCGACCATCCTGCCGCCGCTGACTTTGGAAGAAGCGCTGGAAACGACCAAGATCCACAGCATCGTCGGTCTGCTCGCGCCGGGCCAGGCGCTCGTCACGCAACGTCCTTTTCGCTCCCCGCATCATACGGTCAGCGACGCCGGTCTGTTGGGCGGCAATATCAATCCGACGCCGGGAGAAATCTCACTCGCGCATCACGGCGTGCTGTTCCTGGATGAACTGCCGGAGTTCAAACGCAACGTGTTGGAGACGCTGCGCCAGCCGGTTGAGGAAGGCCGGGTCACCATTTCGCGCGCCGCCGGCTCGATGACCTTTCCGTCGCAATTCATGCTGGTGGCGGCGATGAACCCGACGCCCGACGGCAGGATGCCGGGCGAATCGCGCTGTTCGCCTCGTGAAATTCAAAGTTATTTGAATCGTGTCTCCGGCCCGTTGCTTGACCGGATTGACATTCATGTCGAAGTGCCAGCGGTGAAATTCCGCGAAATTGCCTCGGAACGAACCGGTGAAACTTCCGCGCAAATCCGCGAGCGCGTTGTCGCCGCGCGCCGCCGTCAGCAGGAGCGCTTCAAAGGCAAAGCGCGCGTCACTTGCAACGCGCGGATGGGAACGCGTGAGCTGAAGGCCTATTGCGCGCTGGACGAAGCGACGATGGAACTGCTGAAGATGGCGATGGCGGAGCTGAAGCTGAGCGCCCGCGCTTACGACCGGATTCTAAAGGTGGCACGCACGATTGCCGATTTAGCCGGCTCGGAGCCCATCACCTCCGAAC
>QHOP01000450.1 GCA_003219345.1 Verrucomicrobiota bacterium | reverse complement strand
TACGCGGGCATTAACACGCTCGCCAAGCGGCATGGTGTGGCCATTGTCGGCGGCGAGACGACGATCAACCCGGGGCGAATGCTCATTTCCGCCTCCGTCCTGGGCACGGTGCCGCGGGGCAAATCGCCTCTGCGTTCCGGCGCAAAAGCGGGCGATGCCATTTTTGTCACCGGCGAACTGGGCGGTTCTTTGTCCGGAAAGCATCTCGAGTTCGAACCGCGATTGTCCGAAGCGCGTTGGCTGGCGGAGAATCCGAAAGACGAAAGGGGGCTACCCATGAACTTCCCCTCCTCGGCGAGTCAGAAGGCGTCCCGGCTTCCCCGCACCCCCTTCTGGCCGCGCTAAGCGACGGCGAGGATTTTGAGTTGCTGTTCACAGCCGCCGGCCGCGACGGCGTGCCGCTGCTCGAAGCCTGGAAGAAACAATTTCCCGAATTACGCCTCAGTTGTATCGGCAGGATCACCGCCGAACCGGGCCTGACCATTCGCGACAAAAAGGGAGTCAGGCCGCTGTCAGCTCATGGCTACGTTCATTTCCAAAAGCCCTGAAGAAACCATGACGCTGGGTGAACAATGGGGCCGTGAGGCGCCGTCCGGCCAGGTGATCGGACTGACCGGCGCTCTCGGCGCGGGCAAAACGCAATTGGTCAAAGGCATCGCCCGCGGCCTCGGGGTCACCAACCGCGTGCATTCGCCAACCTTCACCCTGATCAATGAATATAACGGCGGGCGACTGTCGCTGTTTCACCTCGACCTGTATCGACTCGAATCGCTCCGGGAGATTGTCGCTGCCGGGTTGGAGGAATATTTTTGCCGACCGAACGGCGTGGCGGTGATCGAATGGGCGGAGCGATGGTTCGACCCGGTTTCAACCTTTGGGTTTCGGGTTTCAGGCTTGAGATTGCGGAGAGTCAGTCTGGAAGTTTTGAGCGAACGGGAGCGACGCATCGCGTATGAAGATTTTGGCCCTTGAATTCTCCTCCGACCGACGGAGCGTCGCGGTGGTCGCCAATGGTCAGTTGTGGGCGCAGGCGCACGAGGCGCGCGCGCGCGAAAGCCACGCGCTCGCTCTGGTGGACGAAGTGCTGCGCGCCGCCGGCCTGGAACGCGAGGAAATCAATTGCCTGGCCGTTGGACTTGGCCCCGGTTCCTACACCGGCATTCGCGCCGCCATCGCGTTGGCCCAGGGCTGGCAATTGGCCCGCGGCACCGAGGCCATCGGCGTCAGCAGCGTCGAATGTCTGGCCGATCAGGCGCACGCGGAAAAAATGTTTGGCCGCGTGAGCATTGTCATCGACGCGCAACGCAACGAATTTTATCTCGCTCGTTACGAGATTGCGGCGGCCGGCTGGCGTGAATTGGAACCATTGCGCCTTGCCTCAATGGATGAAACGCGGGCAATAGTGAAGACGGACGGATTCGTGATCGGCCCGGAGGTTACCAGGTGGTTTCCAGCGGCGCACGTGTTGTTTCCGGACGCTTCAGTGCTTGGGCAACTGGCTGCTACTCGAACGAGTTTTCTGCCGGCTGATAAACTGGAGCCGATTTACCTGCGCGAAACGGATTTTGTCAAAGCGGCGCCGCCCCGCATCCTACCCGCTGTCTGATGGCATGAAGAACTCCTTTCGTTGTTGGGCGGAAGTGGACCTGCACGCGTTGCGCGAAAATCTCGCTTGGATTCGCCATCGCGTCGGGCCGAAGGTGAGAATCATGACCGTCGTCAAGGCGGACGCCTACGGCCACGGATTGAAGCAGATCGCCGCGCTGCTGATGCAAAGCGGCACGGACATCTTTGGTGTGGCCAATCTTGCCGAAGCCCATGTCATCCGCAATGTCGGCAAAGGCTGGCCGATTCTGATGCTCGGCGCGTGTCTGCCGGACGAGGTGGAGCGCGCAGTGCAGGACAACGTGATGCCGACCATTTCCATGCCGGCCGAGGCGGAACTGTTTTCCAAAGTCGCGACGAAATTGAACGCGACGGTGCGGGCGCACATCAAAGTGGACACCGGCATGGGCCGGCTCGGCGTCGCGCCGGCTCAGGCGAGCAAATTGATCCGCCGGGTGCAGGGTCTCGCGAGTCTCAAAGTCGAGGGCATTTACACGCACTATGCCTCGTCGGAAGACGACGCGGCGTATTCGCGTGTCCAACGGGAGCGGTTCCAGGAACTGCTCGCCCGTCTCGCCGACGACGGCATCCGCATCCCGCTCGTTCACGCGAACAACAGCGGCGCATTGTTGCACGAGCCGGACACAATGTTCCATCTCGTCCGGCCCGGTCTGCTCGTCTATGGCGTCCTGCCGCCGGGCCAACGGCGCATGGCTTCCACGCTCCACAGCCATCTGCGTCCGGCGCTTTCGCTGAAATGCCGCGTGAGTCTCGTCAAAGAAATCCCGCGCGGGACCTCGTTGAGCTACGGTCGCGCGTTCGTCGCGCGGCGAAGAATGCGCGTCGCGACGCTGACCGCAGGCTACGGCGACGGCTATCTGCGCGCTGCCAGCAATCGGGCGCAGGTTTTGGTTGGAGGAAAACGCTGTTCAGTGCTGGGCCGCGTTACCATGGACCAAATGATGGTGGACGTTTCGCGCGTTCCCACCGTCAGGCCGGGCGATGAAGCGGTGCTGATCGGACGCCAGGGCGGCGATGAAATTACAGCGGGTGAGCTGGCCGCCTGGTGCGCTACGGTTCCGTGGGAGGTGTTGACCGCGATTTCCTATCGCGTTCCGCGAATTTATCGCGGCAGCCAGGCGGCGTGACGGTACCCTCAGATGTTTTTATTGAATGAGAGATTTCCCCGAAATGAAAATGCTCGCGCTGGAACCCCTGAACCCTATCCCCGTAGCGGCGTCTCGGCAGAGCGCCGCTGGCTGTTGTTCCCACGAATTGCGGCGCTCTGCCGAGACGCCGCTACGCCAGGGTTCATGGTCCCAATGTGCGGTTGGAAAACCGTGGGAACTACCCACGATCAGGTAGCCGCGGACGTCAGTCCGCGCACTCTCAAATACTCAGGGCGGACTCACGTCGGCTCGCGAGTACGCCCGCCACACCCGTTTCAACCTGTTGGAATCGCCGTTGAATGCTTCGCTGTCCATCCGCTAACGTGCCGCAATGAAAGCGGCGATCTTATACGGCCAAGAGCAGATCAGAATCGAAGAGGTCGCGGACCGCCCGCTTCAGCCCGGCGAAGTGCGGATTGATATTCAAGCGGCGCTGACCTGCGGGACCGATTTGAAAGTTTTCAAGCGCGGATACCATGCGAAAATGATCGTGCCACCGGGACGGGCTTAGCAACTGGCGTGTCGGTGATCGAGTCGTCGTCGCCAATTCCGCGCCTTGTGGAACGTGTTTCTATTGTCGCCAAGGTCAGGAAAATCTCTGCGATGACTTGCTGTTTTTGAACGGCGCTTACGCCGAGTCCATCGTCGTGCCCGCCCGCCTCGTGGAGAAAAACCTGTTGCGTCTCAAACCCGAGACGGATTTTCGTGACGCCGCGTTGATCGAACCGCTCGCATGCGTCGTGCAGGGCGTCGAGGATTTGAAACTGCGCGCCGGTCAACGCGTGCTGGTCATCGGCTCCGGGCCGATCGGCCTGATGTTCGTCGCCTTGGCGAAGCATTCAGGCTGCGTTGTCACGGTGGCTGGCCGTGGGGCAAACCGCTTGGAAGCCGCTCGACGACTCGGCGCCAGTCAAGTTGTGGACATCGCGGAGCAACCGGACCTGGTCAAAGCAGTTGCGACGGCACTGAACCCGGTTTTTGACGTTGTTATCGAAGCGGTCGGCAAGCCGGAGACGTGGGAAGCGGCTGTTCAACTGGCGCGCAAGGGCGGCCTGGTGAATTTCTTTGGCGGCTGTCCTTCCGGCACGGTCGTTTCGCTCGACACAGCGCGCGTCCACTATTGCGGCCTCACGTTGCTCGCCAGCTTCCATCACACGCCGCGGACCGTCCGCCGCGCGCTGGAATTGATTGAAGCCGGAGTCATCCAGGCCGACGACTTCGTGGATGGCGAATGTCCGTTGAGCCGATTGCCTGAGTTGTTTCAATCCATGGCTGCCGGCAACCGGGCGGTCAAAACGCTCATCCGTGTCCACGAGTGATTCTGCGTCTCCACCCGCGTCAAATCTCTGTTCGCACCTGGATTTGGGCGTCTGCTTTCAGTTCAAACCGCGAACCACGTGAAAAACGCCAAAAAAGAGATCCTGGATTTCCATTGGCGTTTCGTGTGGTTCGCGTATTTCACTGTCCTTCAATTCGTCGTCAGGGATGAAGCAGCCCAGGAGAATGGTTCCGCGGCCCACTACTTCCTTTCCGCCTTCATGTGGCGGTGAACGAAGAGGTAGTACATGCCGCCGAGCACGAGAAACGCGCCGACGACCCATAGCGTGACGCGATGCAGTTCGCCTTTCATCAACGCCTCATCCTGTCCCGCTTTGACGCCGACCCAGCAGAGCACCGCGCACCAGACCGCGGAACCGAGCAGTGTGTAGAGCGAAAACAGGCGGTAATCCATCCGCACGATTCCGGCCGGAATGCCGATGAGGTGCCGCACGACCGGGAGCAGGCGCGAAATGAAAATGCCCACCGAACCGAACCGCGCCGCCCAGCGTTCCGCTCCCTCGACTTTCTGCGGTGGAATGAAAGCGTATCGGCCATAACGCAACACCACCGGTCGGCCCGCAAGGCGCGACATCCAATACATCACCGTCGCGCCCAGCCAGGAGCCGGCAGTTCCGGCGAGGATGATTCCCGCCATACTGAGGTTGCCTTTCGTGTGCGCAAGGTGAGCCGCGGGTGGAATTACGAATTCGCTTGGCAGCGGCAGGATCGAGCTTTCGATCGCCATGAGCAACGCGATGACTGGATAGCCACCCGATTCCAGGGAATCCAAATACCAGTCGATGAGGCCTTTGAACATGGTGGCGCTGCTTATATCCTATTATCGATTCAGCGCAAGATAACTTGCGGTCAAAACGCGCACTTCTCATCTGCGGAGAAAGCGATTAACTTCGGAACAACTTGTCCGTAGCAGAGTCTTAACCGAGAGGGAAAGATGGAGCGGCTCACAAAAGGGCGGGACGCGCAGCTCGTTCAACAACGGGCGTTCACGTTGATCGAATTGTTGGTCGTCATTGCCATCATCGCGGTTCTGGCGGCGCTGTTGTTCCCGGCGTTGGCGAACGCTAAGGAACGAGCCAGGCGCACGACGTGCAAAAGCAATTTGCGCCAGTTCATTCTGGCGATCCACATGTATGGCAACGAGCATGGCGACCGGGTCCCCAGCAGCTCCCCCACCAACCAGACTGTCGCAGGGTATGAATACACGCCTGTCATCCCGCGGGAGACAAGACAGGCACTGATTGAATACGCGGGCTCGCAAAAAATCATCGAGTGTCCAAGCCTGGGGAAACCATTTAACACCGCGAAGGGCTGGGACGTGGGATTGTATGGATTTGTCATCGGCTACAACTACCTCGGCGGCCATGCCAGAACCCCCTGGCCGACCGATGGCGGCAGGTTCATTCCCTGGATTTCTCCGCAAACACTGGGTGACAACAGTTCGCTGCCGCTGGTCGCCGACATGAATGACTGGTCGCCGACTTATGGCAATACTTTCGCTCCTCACGGCGCGCGAGGGCCCATCCTGCGGAATGGAGATTTCTCCAATTCCAACGCGAAGGGCGCCAACCCGAAGGACATCGGGGCGGTCGGCGGCAATGTCGGTCTGCTGGATGGCTCCGTCACCTGGAAGCCCGTGGCGCAGATGAAGCAATATCGAGGCTGGAGCAGCAACCTGGAAGATGAATGCCTGGCTCTTTGGTGATCCTCGTGAAGGCAAGCTTCACGCTTGCCCGCGATAAACACACCGCGCCGTGCACGTCTCGGCGACGACAACTTCACTCAACAACGGCAGCTTCGGTCTCAAGTGTTCCCAAATCCAGACCGCGATGTTTTCGCTGGTCGGGTTTTCCAGACCGGGGATTTCGTTGAGATAACGGTGATCGAGTTGTTCCCAGAGCGGCTTGAACGCTTCGGTAATGTCCGCGTAATCCATCAGCCAGCCGAGCTGCGGATCGCATTCGCCGGCGACGACAATTTCCGCCTGAAAACTGTGGCCGTGCAGTCTGCGGCATTTATGCGCGGCCGGCAGCTTCGGCAGCAGGTGCGCCGCTTCGAACTGAAAAGTTCTGCGCAGTTCCATTTTCATCTCATGATGATGTTGGGAAGCTTCCGGCTCTGCCGGAGGTTGTTGACTTCATTGTTCCCAATCCGTCCAGGTCACCAGGTCGCCAAGACCGGGCCGCCCGTCGTGCCGCCACGTCAGCGGGGGGGTTTGCATTTGCCCAATGGGGCAAATGCGTGTGACGCCCCAACGGGCGAGTTCGATTGCCAGTTGTTCGGCTCTCATCCCCGTCGCGGCCAATCCCACCGTCGAAACTTTGCCGCGCATCGGCTCGGCCGCCCGGAGCGTCTCGGCGAGATGGGTCACCGGTTTCACATAAATGAACCGGTTAAGGCATGACAATTGGAAGCCCGTGTCGGCTTCATAAACGACCGTCCACGCGGTCGAACCCTCGCTTTGCCACTGCCGCGTGTCGTTCGACGCCGCGGCGCGGACTTCATACAGGGCGCGGCGCGAGGCGATGGCTGCCGCTTCGTCTGGTGAAATTTCCCCGCGCGGTTCGACGGCTTCAAGTCTGGCCAGTTCGTCGGCCAACATTTCGGCGAAGAGTTCAGGTGAAACCGCGCCTCCGCGCTCCACGTAAAACAGATGCGGCGACAGACAACCAAGCTGGTTCCAGGCGACCACATCAGCGGCGGCTTTCGCGGCGATTTTTTTCGCGCCGTAACTCGACAGAACCTCTTGCGCGAAGTAGCCGAAACTGACGCGATGCCCGTAACCGAGGAAACGAACGTTCGCCGGCAGATGACGGCGGACCTGCGTCAGCGTTTCGTCGCTGCCGATGGCCGTGACGCAATCCGCCCCGCTATAGAGCGCCTGCTCCAAATCAGTTCTGCCGCCTTTCCAGACAGCGATTTCCAAACAGGCGCCGAGTTTTGGTTCAACTTCGTAAATCGAGTGGGCGAACAAACGCGGCAGCAGGTCCGCGCCGGTGGCGCATTTGACGAATTGACCGGAGCGCACCAGCAGTCCCAGCACCACGCTCATCACCGTCGGGCTGGGCAGGTTGCCGGCGGCGATGTGGACCAGCAGGCGCGGCCCCGTCGCCAGCGCGGTGCGTTGTGCTTTGTGTTCGCCGGCGGTGGCAACGAACCGGTCGAGTCGATGGACATGGCCGAGTTCCTGTTGCAGCAAGGCATGCAAATTATCCGCGGTCAGTTGGCGGAAGAATGCATCCAGACCCGCCGAGAACGTTGCGACGGAAAACCCGCTGGTTTGCGGACCGAGTTGCAGAGCGAGTTGTCTGAACCGGTAGTGAGCATCGAGCCAGCTCTCCGCCAGGTCGCTGAGAGTGGAGATCAAACTTTGGGTTGGACGGCCTGCCAGATACTGGTCGCGATTGCGTTTCAGGGCGTGGCACGCCTCGGAAATCATCGTGGCGTTCAACGTTGCGCCCGCCGGAAGATCGGCCAGAAAATAGTTCGGCAAGTTCATTCGAATTGCGGATTGCGAATGGCGGCTGGCGACAAACCAACCGCGCCCTTACCCGCCAGTTCTTCCCGTCGCCGGATTGCGTGCAGGCAGGGCAACCCAAGCAGCGAGAGAACCAGCAAAAGCGACAGTAAACCGTAGAGCCGGTAATAACTGTCGGGCGAATGCGCCCTGGCGCCCAGGCCTTTCACCCAGTTGCCGACCATCCAGTGCGACAGGTTGCCAATCAGGCCGCCGAACGTGATGAAAACTCCAAACACACGTCCACGCACGGCGTCGGGCACCGACTCCATCAGCGCAGCTTCAACCATCGGGTAGCTCGCCAGGAAGAAAAAGCCATACAGCGCGAACGTCGGAATCAGCCATTGCGCCGGGACCCGAGGGAAAATCCCGACCAACGCCACAGCCACGAGCAGCACCGCGCACGTCCAGCGAATTCGCCCGCGGTCGCTCAGGTGACCAAACAGAGGATTACTGACCACCGACGCCAGAAACATCGCGCTCAGCGCCACGCCGGTTTCCTTGAGATTGAACCCATACGCGTTTTGCATGAACAGCGAGCCGAGGCTGCCCATGCTGCTGCCGGTAAAGTCGCGCATACCGAAAAGGAAACTCATGACAACGAAGAACGCCCACAATGACGGCGTGGGAAAGAGTTTTTCCCGGATGACCGTGCGACGGCGTGACTCCGCCGGGCCTGGTTCATCCTGCGCCAGGCACACGAAC
>QHOP01000237.1 GCA_003219345.1 Verrucomicrobiota bacterium | reverse complement strand
GTCTTCTTTGAGCAACGACAGAATCTGCTGGGGAATGCGTTCGTAAACTTCGTCCCGAATCCCATATTGGGTTTGATTTGGGGACAGGTTCAGGTACGGCGAGTTGGTGGTCAAGGCCGGCGATGCCAACACACTGCCCAGGTCCGGAAACGCCTGATTTGGCATCTGCAACCGCGTCGCGTTGATGTTCGAGACGATATTCTCCAGTTGCCACGAGGCCGGCTCAACGAACAGGTTCGTGTAAACCGGACTGCCGCCACTCTGCGGCTTGGCTGACAGGTTCGTCAGGACCGACACGCCGCCCAGCACGGCGGACCAGGCAGCGCTGTTCGTCTGGTTGACCGACAACAATCCGCGGGCCGCGTTGTCGTTGAGCGCGGTGGTGAAGAGGCCCACGAGATGCCAATCGTTGGTCGGATGCGTGTCGAAGCGGCCGGACCATTTCGCCCAATTGTTGGTCGGTTCAACGGTCGCTTTCAAATAGACCGTCTGCCATGGCGTGCCGCGGTGCACGCGGCCCAGCCAGCCGAGGTTCGGAAATTTGTTGGTGGGAAAATCCCAGTCATCGGACTGCGTGATCAACGGGTCCTTGAGCGCGAGGTCGCGGGCCGACGCATCGTCGGACGGGTCCTTGCCCGGCTTGCCGCCCCAGGGACGATACCGCCAGTTCTGTTTGCGGATATTGTTGTCCTGCGGACTCTGCCTGGGCAACAACGCCTGAACAGTGTTCGTGTCCGTGTAGAACCGGTCGTATAGATCCTGGAGAGTATAGTGCACCAGGGGATCGTTGACCTGCCAGGAGAGTTGTTGATCCAGTTTTCGCGTGGGCGTGAAGGGCACCTGCCAGAACGTCTCGGTCGGAACACTCGTGTCGTTTGGATAAAAGATGGGCGGCAGGCCCATGAATTTCCGGAAACCATCGATCGCCTTCTTCTTTTCATCCCCGTCGATCTGATTTTTGCTGTAGCTGTTCCATTCGTCATCTTTCAATACATCGTTGAGGGAAACATTCAGTTGATTGGTAATTCCCCTGGTCGAATTGAGCGGCGCCGTGTACGGATTAACCGCCCCGCTGGCGATGCGGTTGGTGAGCCAATAAATGCCGGAAAAATCCTGGCCCTGGTCAGCGCCGAACGCATTTGTGGCGCCGACAAGCGCGCGGGCGATGTCCATCCCGCCGACCATGTTGCCGGGGTTGACAAAATCCACGATGCGGGGCGTGTTGCTCAGGTCTTTGGCCACCAATGCATAAACCACCCGATTCGTGACAATCAGTTTCCAGTTTGGCACCCGAAAATCATTCTGCTTCACGTCGAACGAAATGCCGTTTTGGATCCGCCGCAGATACGGAAGTTGATCAAAATGGAACTCCGAATCCGGCACGAAAACCTCCAGACGCTCCAACGGAACCTTGAACTCCCTTGCCTGCCACGATGTATAGGCCGGAAAATTCGTCGTGAATGACGTGCCAATGTTCGTGAAAGCCAGGCTCATCGGCCCGTTAAACGGGGGATTGTTCTCGTTCGTCAGGAGGAGCGAAGCCTGGTTGGTCACAATCATCATGGTCAGCGGCATGGGACATGCCTGGGTGTAGGAATTCCACGCTTCGAGCGCAAAGTAGTTTGAAATCCCGATCTCATAGGCCTGTTGAAACTTCCTGTCCTTCCTGACCTGCAATCTCCGTGAGACCTGCACATCGGATTGGAGCAGAAACTCATTAAAGCTCGGCAGGCCTTTCTTCGCTCCGATGACGAGCCCAATGCCGTACACATTCACGTTTGTCTTTATGGTTCCCGGGGGGATGATGGCGTTGCGGGCGGCCTGATTATTCAAATCAAGCCATGGATCTTTCAAAAAGTTCGTGTCGAACACCTCGTGATAACCGGCAATGAAAATACTCTTGCCATCGTTGAGGAACGCCGGCCGGAAGACCGACGGCGCATAAATGATGTTGGTGCCGGTGGAGAGCTGGAAGCGGTTGGTGGTCGCGTCGCCGATGTTCGCCGCCAGTTGCAACAGGCGATGCACGCTGGCGAGGTAGAGATTGGTCGGATAGACAGGAATGTTCGTCACGCTCAACGTAACGTTGGTGATTCCGATCGCGCTCAACAGGTTGCTCGACTGTGAGCGCAACATCTGGTCGGCTGCATTCGTAAAGAAGCGAAGCGGCGTCCAATTCGTGAACCCGGCCACTGCGCTTGGGTCGATCTGCCCGGTGAGCTGGTTCACATTGTCGTAATTGAGGTTCAACTTGTTCCGGTTCGCCGGCAGCGAATCGGTGCCCAACTGCGCCATCAGGCGGTAAAAAGTGTTCTGGTTGTAGGTGCCCGGCCTGACCAGCGTGGGGCGCAGCCGGCCGTTAATCAGGTTGGTGGAGACTTTGTTCGTGTCGAACAGCTCAAAAATGCTCACGAACCCGTTGGTGTTGTAGCTGCCCGACCAGGGCTGCGCCGGATTGTCCCGGTTGCTTTCGAGGGGCGGGTGGATATCGGTCATCAACGGCCCGTCGCTGTACTCGTCAATCTGGTCATTGCGAAAAAGGTTTCCGATCGGCAGGCCAAATGCCTGGTTGACCGACTTCAAGCTTGTCCACCTGCTCTGATACCGATTCGTCAGAATGCTCAACGCGTCGCCGAAGGCGTACCCGCCGCTGCGAAGATTGCTTGCGGGATTGTAAGCGTAGCTGTTCGCGTTCCAGGTGTTCGTGTTCAGTTCCCGGAAGAACGCTGCCAGGTTTATTTCCCACGAGCCGACTCCCTGATTGCGGAAAAAATCAGGTGTGACCGGCCGCGACACTCCCGGATTCCTCGCGTTGTTATGAAGAAAGTTTATGTCGAGCGTTTTTCCCGCCGGCACCAACACGAAGGCGTAGCGTCCGATGAACCGGTTGCTCGGCGAATGCGGCAAGTCCGGGTGCTCCAAAATGCCAATCCATTCCGGATCGCCCGCCAACAGGGCGGTCGCCTGCGTAATAATGCCGTTGGTGTCGAAAATCCGCTGAACCCCGTTCGTATCGAAGCGCCCGTTGCGATTCAGGTCCAGGTAGAAGCGAAATTCGGAGGCGCCGCTCGTGAGATTGGTGACGACAAAGACCGGCGGGCGCGGGTCGTAAAACAGGTTGACCTGGTTCTGCCGGATATCAGCGTCCCGGTTCAGCGGCAAGCCACTGTTGGCGTAAACGTAACTCACGTTCGTCCAGTTGGCCGGAGGGAGCTTGAATCCGTTCGGGTTAAACCCGTTCGGATTGATAAAATTCGTCGATACCAGGAAATCGTAAGCGAATAGATTGCTTTGCGCGGTGATGCGCGCGACGACTTCGGAAAGCGCCCGCGCCTGGCCGGCATCGGCCGCCAGTTTGGCGTCAGTCAAATTCTTGCGGAGGGTTACCGACGCTCGTTCGCGGCGGCTGGTGCCGAGAAACAAGACCGCCATTACCGTCACTATCGCCAGCATGATGAGGGTGATGACCAGAGCCACACCGCGTTGAGACTTGCGCTTCATTTGGCCGCGTGAATGGGAATGCGTTGTTGAAACAAATGGACCGCGCCCACCTGCCGCGCCAGATAGTTCGAGGCCACGGTCGGATCGGGAAACGCTTTGTACCGTTCCAACACGTGCGGTTCCAGAACGCCCATTTGCACTTCCAGATAAGCCGGCAGGGCGGAGTTGGTAAAAGTGTACTGGATTTCTTCAGTCGCCGTGCTCTGAAACACCACGTTGGTAATGATTCTTACGTTCGAGTAAATGTTGGAGACCATCAGCATCCCGTTGGTATCGAAAGCGTGGATACGGAAGTGCACCACCCCGTCCAGGATTGGCTGATAATTCGTGAGGTTACTCCACGTGGAGTTCAAGGGCTGGTTCATCACCTGCCAAAAGAGGTTCGTACGGGCAGCACCGGGATTGTTGGGGGGAGGCGGGAGGTTCGGAAAGTCCGAGTCGTTGACCGGGAAGCTGTAGCGGCACAGTGTTCCGACCCCGTTTTCCGCGAGCTGATTGGCGATTCCGTTCGTCGCCAACAGCAGAACCCTGTATCCGGTCCCGAACCAGGTCTTGTTGGCATGCGTCGAGAAGAAAAGCTGCTGCAGCACGTTCGTCCGGTTCGTGCCCGCAACCAACAAAGCCTGCCGATAAGGCACAGCCGTCAAGCTGATGTAAAGGTTCGTGCTGGCCGGAAGGTTGCCGGCTTCCATTTGCTCCAGGTCGCCGGCCATGAGTTGCGTCGCCGACCGGCCGCCTTCGAGCACATCCACTTGCGCAACATTGCCGCGAAGCGCCCTCTGCACCTGGTCGAACAACCCGTAAAGCACCAGCACAATCAACGTGAGCACCGATATGGCAACGAGCAATTCCACGACCGTAAATGCGCGCGAACGGGCGAAGCGAATGAAAGGTTGGACTTTACTGGACCTCATTTCAGTTGCAGGAAAGTGGAGGGCCAAATCAACGTGGCGTTGCCCGGACGGCCAGCTGGAATCGACCCGCTGATCAGGGTCCGAAAGGTCTTTGGCGTCCCCAAAACGTCGTAGCCTTTTCCCTTGGGAATGACCGGTCCCTGGAGCGTGAGCCGCAGCTCGAAGAAATTTATGCCTTCGTGTCGCGCCACCCGCCACAGGTTCGAACGAGTCAATACGTCCTGGTTGACAAGCCCGCTCGCCAGGTAATTCGTGGTTTCCGGCGGATGAACACTCAGTGGCACCACTTCAGAAACAACCTGATACGCAAACGCGATGTCGCGGGCCGATTGGCTCTTTTCCACCGCCGAACCCGTGATCGCGCGGACGCGGGCGAAGACATGGTTTGTAAGGGTCCGATCCGGGTCATATTTGGGGAACGTCAACAAACTGACAATCTGATAGCCGTTGGTCAGCAAACCAGCGCCCGAAATGTTCTTCTGCTCTGCCGGGCTTGCAAAGACACTCACTTGTCCCAGGTTGTTGCTGATCGTTATCGTGTCGAAATAATTCGTCAGATAGTCCAGGCCCTGCGAGCCGCTGCGAATGGCCTCCAGCAACAACAGCCCTTCCTGATTGATGATGGTATCTTCGCGGTTGTCCCGTTGCACGCGGACGCCGGTCGGGAGAACACCGATGATGGCGACCAGCGCGAAGGCAATGACTCCCAGACAGAGGGCGATTTCCACCATTGTGAAAGCGGCGTTCCTTCCTTTGGCTCGCCCACTCGGCGTCATTGGCTCTCCGGCAGGATTTGATTTTTCCGGTGCGAACGTCATGGAAATTTCAATTGAACTTCGGACGGGTCGCCTCATCCACGCTGGCGCGACCGGTCAGCCAGTTGATGCGAATGAAGTGGTTCGTGTAATTCAACGGCGGATTGATGACCGGCACGTCGTCTTTCGAATACACATACTGACCGTTCTGATTTTTCGTGAAAAAAATGCTGCCTTCAGCCAGTGGAATCAGCTCGTCCCGACCCGAAGCAAGCTGGCCTTGTGAATTGAACGCGATGTATGGCACCGGAAACAGCAGCAGACTTTTTCCGGTTGGGAAAGGCAGCGGCGGATTGGTGGCCATGGAAAAGGAGCGCAGATACGGGTCCGCAGCGGACGCGAAGGCCGGATCAAACTTGTACGGCGGAATGAGAATGCCCTGCGGCAGGCGCTTCCATTCGGAAAGGTACCGAGGGTTCCACCGCCCCGGCTGGTCCCCGACGGTCCGCGTTGCCAATAACGCATAGGCCGCATACTGACCGGTGATGAGATTGGTCAGTTGCTGCAGCGTTTTGGTGTCGGTCACCCGAGCGATAGAGTCAAAAATGTTTGTCGGAACAAAGACCATATAGACCGTCGTGCGCCCGTTGATGGCCGACAACCGGGCCAGCCCGAGGTCCTGGAGCATCTGGCGTTGAGCGCCGGCCATACCCGTGCCTTTCCCGAACCCTTTCAGCACCGGCAGACCGATGGTTGCCAGTAGTGCGATGATCGCCATGACCACCAGCAGTTCGATGAGCG
This sequence comes from Verrucomicrobiota bacterium, assembly GCA_003219345.1. Lineage (GTDB taxonomy): Bacteria > Verrucomicrobiota > Verrucomicrobiia > Limisphaerales > AV2 > AV2. The sequence goes on along the minus strand of QHOP01000237.1, from coordinate 1,137 downwards.
TAAAGGCGGCGAGCCGCCTCGGACGGCCGGTGGCGATCTCACGGCTCTTCGAACTTTGCAAGGGGACGTTCATTGGCGGCAATTACCAACTCAGGATGTTATCCTTGTTCAACCCAACGTTAGCTTTTTGTTGGTAGCTAATCAGACCATCCGGACCAAAGGACCAGACCATGATCGGTTTGTTGGCTTCGAAGGTGTTCGGGACTGTGGTGGAACGATAAAGTCCATTCAAGCCCTGACCACTGCTGGGCGGGCTTTTGGGGTCTTGCGAGACCGAATCGAATTTGTAGAAAGCATCACGGCACTTGTTGTCGCCGTTCAGGTCCACGGTGATAATGTATGGGTTTCCCCACGGGTCGCGATAAACTCCATCCAATCCCACACCCGGTGACTTAATGTCGCTGACCTCCTTCACGTTAAGATAAACCGTCTTGTTTGGATTCATTGCGTGTAGTTTGTTCAAAGTCCAATCAACCCCATTTCTGAACTTCTCCACGTCCAACAAGGCAGACATAACCTCCGCGTTGCTGTTTTCGTGATCAGACTGGATCGGCGTGTTTTCTATGATCGGCAGCGGCCTCCCGTTCTTATCTTTGAGCACCGGGGTGCCGCCGCCTTGATCAAGGTTTCTCGTTCCGAATGTGAAATCGAGGTCTTTGGCTGACTCACGCGCTCTGGCTGACGCCGGATAACGGCTGTAGTCCGCTTCGTATTTGCTGATCGCGCCAACGATGTTGTTGATTTCGACTTTGGCTTGCGCCACTTTTGCTTTCTGCTTGGCCTTGACAATCACAGGCAGGAGCAGTCCGGCCAAAATGGCGATGATGGAAATGACCACCAGCAGTTCAATGAGTGTGAAGCCTCGCCTGGCATATCGGTGTTGGAAGAGCGGTTTTTTCATAGATTAGATCGTTGATGGGTTGACCCGCGGCCGCGGGAGGTTAAGCAAAGTCGGTTTCAAACTGCGCGCCCCTCGCGCCGTTCGGTTCGTCAGCGTTTCCGATGAGTGGCGAAAAATGCAAACGCGCTGCTGCGCGTGGTGACGCCGGCGGATGCGACCGACCTTGCGAAGCAGAGCGGGCACCGCGATGATTTCCGGACGCCACGACGGCGCGCTCCATCGCACCGGCAAACGGC
>QHOP01000236.1 GCA_003219345.1 Verrucomicrobiota bacterium | reverse complement strand
TACTTTTTTACGCAGGCGAAGTTCGGGTTCGCCAGCCAGAAGAACCTGGTCCTCGCCGCGACGATCGGGTTCGTTTACATCTTCGCGTCGGTGTTTGGCGGACGTTTCGGTCAGCGGCAGGGATACTTCAGCGCGTTGCGGGTTGGCCTGTCGATTATGGCGGTGGCCCTGCTGGTCGGGTTGTTTGTGGAGAACGTCGTGGCCCACGTGATCGTTTTGCTGGTTTACACGTCGGGCACGTGCTTCACGTGGCCGGCGCTGGAGGCTTTGGTGAGCGAGAACGAATCGCCTTTGCGGCTCCAGCAGAGGGTCGGCGTTTACAATCTGGTCTGGGCCGGGACCGGCGCCCTCGCGTACTTCTCCGGCGGGGCCATGATCGAGCGATTCGGGTTGAAGGTTCTTTTCTCGGTCCCGCTCGCCGTGCATGTCGTGGAACTGAGCCTGATCCAGTGGCTGGAACCCAAGACAAATTCGCGCGCCTCACCGGTCGAACCGCCGCGTGTGGCGCCGGCGGTCCTGGCGGAAATTCCCCTGAACCCGCGTCCAATCGCCCGCGTGAAAACTTTTCTTAGAATGGCGTGGCTGTCCAATCCGCTCGCCTACATCGCCATCAACACTGTGATTCCGACCATTCCCGCGCTCGCGAAACAGCTCGAACTGTCGCCGAAATTCGCGGGCTTCTTCTGTTCGGCATGGTTGTTTGCGCGAACGGTCGCGTTTCTCCTGCTCTGGCTCTGGCCGGGCTGGCATTACCGCTTTCGCTGGCTGGCAGGCGCTTATCTGGCGATGCTCGCGTGTTTCACCCTGATGCTGGCGGCCTCCGACCTCCGGCTCCTGGTCACCGCTCAAATCTTCTTCGGGGCGGCCATTGGATTGATCTACTACTCGTCGCTTTACTACTCGATGGATGTCGGCGGAGCGAAAGGCGAGCATGGCGGCATCCATGAGGCCGCGATCGGCGTGGGCAACTTCATCGGTCCCGCGCTGGGCGCAGCCGCTTTGCATTTTTTTCCCGAACAAAGGAACAGTGGCACGTGGACGGTTTGCGGTCTGTTATTACTTGGGTTCTTCGCTCTCGTCGCGGTCCGAAGTCGCAGTCGAGTTCGCGTTTAGCAGCGCTTTGTGTCGGGTCAAAGGCCGGCAACCGTTCGGCGCGAAAAAAACAATTTGAGGCGTTGAAATGTCCTGCGCGTGGGGCGTAGGTTTTGACCGATGGAAGAGAATCCGGTCAACGCACAAAGTTCGTTGCCACGCATTGCCATGGTTTCGACGCACGGTTACGTGGCCAGCGCGCCTCCCCTGGGCGCGGCGGACACGGGCGGGCAGGTGGTTTACGTCCTGGAACTTTCCAGGAAGCTCGCGCAACTGGGCTACGAGGTGGACATCTGGACGCGCCGCTTCGAGGACCAGCCAGAGATTGATCCGGTCAACGAACAGGTGCGGGTCATCCGTGTGCCTTGTGGCGGACGCAATTTCGTTCCCAAAGAATATCTTTACGAGAAGTTGCCGGAGTGGTGCGAAAACGCGCTGCGTTTCATCAAAAAGCGCGGCCTGAAATATGAGTTCATCAACAGCCATTATTGGGACGCCGGCGTGGCCGGACAGCACTTGAGCGAAGTGCTCGACCTGCCGCATCTCCACACCCCGCATTCGCTTGGCCTTTGGAAAAAGCGGCAGATGGAGGCGGATTATCCTGGCGATCGTGAGAAATTTGAAAAACAATACAACTTCACGAAGCGCACCCATCACGAACGCTTGCTTTACGCGGATTGCGACACGGTCGTGGCCACCACACCGCAGCAATTCGATCTGCTTCAAGCGGATTACGAGGTGCCCGTGGAAAAGTGCCGCATGATTCCGCCCGGTTACGATGACAATCGTTTTTTCCCGGTCAGCGAAGCAAGCCGCAACGCGATTCGTCAGCGCCTCAACTTTTCCGGCAAGGTCGTGCTGGCCATCGGGCGATTGGCGCGGAACAAAGGCTACGACCTTTTGATCAACGGATTTCAACTCGCGGCCGAGCGCGAGGCGGAGGCAAAGCTCCGCCTGGCCGTGGGCGGCGCCGATTTGAACGACGCGGAGCAGCGCATTCTCGACGAGTTGAAGGAGCAGGTGGCCAGGCTGAAACTCGAGGACCGCGTTCTTTTCGAGGGATTCATTCCGGACGAACTGCTGGCGGATTACTATCGCGCCGCGGATCTCTTCGTGCTGTCGAGCCGTTACGAGCCGTTTGGCATGACGGCCATCGAGGCGATGGCTTCGGGCACGCCCACCGTCGTGACGGTGCATGGGGGATTGTATCGCGCGCTCACGTTCGGACGGCACGCGCTGTATGCCGATCCGTTTGACAAAGAGGACCTGGGCATCACCATGTTCAAAGTGTTGCGCCATCCGCGGCTGCGGGACCGTCTGGCGCGCATGGGAGCGCACAAGGCGCGGAGCCTGTTCACCTGGACGGGCATCGCGCAGCAGTTGGTGGCGGTGGTCGAACAGCGCGCGAGCGTCAGCCTCGCTTTATCCGACACCGAGTGGGATGAACCATGGAATGACGCCGACTGATTTTGAACGCGCGCGGGTTCGATCCGTTCCAACGATTCGGACGCGGGCAACATGACAACCGAAAAAATCCAGCTCTTCTGCTCCGACCTTGACGGCACTCTCCTGGGGAATCCGGAAGCCGCGCGACGCTTCAAGGACGCCTGGGAGGCCCTGGCGAGAAGGCAGCGTCCATTGCTGTGCTACAATTCAGGCAGGCTCGTGCAGGACGTCATCGATTTGCTGGCGACCGGTTGCCTCTTCTGGCCGGACTACATCATCGGCGGCGTCGGCACGCAAATCTACGACGGCCGCCAAAAACGGTCGTTCAGCGAATACAATCGGGTCTTCAGCAAGGGGTGGGACCTGAGACGCATCGAGCAGATCCTCTCCTCGTTTCCCGGCGTCACGCGCCAGCCACCGCAGTTTTTGCATCCTTACAAGTCGAGCTGGTATCTCCACCAGGCGCCGCCGGAGGTGATCGAAAATTTGAAACGCCAGCTGGCGGACGCCGGATTGGAGGTGACCGTCGTCTATTCCAGCATGCGCGACCTCGACGTGCTGCCGGCGAAAACAAACAAAGGCAGCGCGCTTCAATGGTTGTGCGACAAAATCAACGTGCCGCTGGTGAACGTGCTGGTGGCCGGTGACACCGGCAACGACAGCAGCATGTTTCTGTTGCCCGGCGTCAAAGGCATCGTGGTCGAGAACGCGCAGCCGGAGCTTTACGAAGCGGTCGTCAAACTGCCGACTTTCAGCGCCAGCCAGGTGATGGCCGACGGCGTTCTCGAGGGGTTGAAATACTTTGGCGTCATTCCGGCCGCGCCGTCGTTGGAGAGCTCGACCCTTCGCGGACACGAAATGGACCCGACGCTGCGCATGCTGTTCACCGAGGCGGCGCTGGGAACGCTCACGTCGGAAGAGCGCCAGCTCATTTGCGCCGGATACGATCAGGCTTTGATCGCTTTGCGAAAGAACATCACCCCGCTCGGTTTCTCCGCTTGCTCGCTCGACGACAACGAAGTCACCGGCACGGACGTGAACTATCGCAGCGTCTGGGCGCGCGACGGCGCGATCACGCTCGTTTGCACGATTGAGCTGGAGGACGCCGACGTCCGCGCGGCGCAAAAGCAGACGCTTAAGACGCTGTTCGATCGAATCTCGGCGAACGGCCAGGTCCCGGCCAATGTGCGTATTGACACACGGGAGCCGGACTACAGTGGCGTGGGCGGCATCTGCTCGATCGACAGCGGACTGTGGGCCATCATCGCTTTCTACTACTACGTCAGCAAGACCCAGGACTTCGATTTCCTCGCCGAATATTCAGACCGCCTCCAGCGGGTGATGAACTGGCTGAGTGCGCTGGACAGCAACAATGACGGGTTGCTCGAAGTGCCCGAAGCCGGCGACTGGACCGACTTGTTTGGCCGCAGCTATCATGTTCTTTACGACGAAGTCCTTTGGTATCGGGCCAATGTCTCCTTTGGCCGGCTGCTCGAGTTTCAGAAAACGTTCGACCGGGCGGCGGAGTATCTGCGCTGGTCGCAACTCATCCGTGGAAAAATTCTGAACGCGTTCTGGCCTTCCACCAAGACGCGCGAGGCGCCGGTGCAGGTGACCTTCGCGGAACAGCAGTTTTCGCTCGGCGACTCCAGCTACCTGCTCGCGGAAATCACGCCGTTCAGTTTCAGTTGGCGGTGCGACGTGCTGGGAAACATCCTCGCGTTTCTGAACAACGTGCTCGACGTGGACCGTGCGCGCGTCGCGTTCAAGTTCATGTGGGGCGTCGGTGTGAACGATCCCTGGCCGGTGGCCAACCTCTACCCGACGGTGCAGGCGGGTGATCCAGACTGGCGCGCCTATTACACGGTCAATCTGCTGAATCTTCCGGGCCACTATCACAACGGCGGCGTCTGGCCGTTCATCGGCGGCATGTGGGTGCGCTTCATTCACCGGCTCGGCCTTTATGAGGCAGCCTGTCGCGAGTTGCTCAGGCTCGCGCAGTTGAATCGGCTGGGCAAAAACCAGGAGTGGGAATTCAACGAATGGGTGCACGGCCGCACCGGCAAACCCATGGGCAAATGCTATCAGGCGTGGTCGGCCGCGTCCTATATCCGCGCCTGCCAGGAGTTGCAGATCAGCCCCGAAAACTTGACGCACGATTGAGGGTGATTCTCCTGATTCTCCCTTGCTACTTGCCGCGGATTTCCCTAGTGCTAGCGACAACGATTTTAACGATGCAACGCACTTAACGTTTTAACGAGCTTTTATGTCCCTGCTCGCCGGCAAACTCGGAATCGTCTTCGGCGTCGCGAACAAGCGCTCCATTGCCTGGGCCATCGCGCAGGCGTGGCACCGCGAAGGCGCGAAGCTCGCCTTCACCTACCAGGGCGAACGGCTCAAGGAGAACGTCGAGGAACTCGCCGGCACGTTCGGCGCAGACACGTTGCTGATGGAATGCGACGTGACGAAGGATGACGTCGCGTTTGCGCCGAAGGACGCGCTCGAAGGCGAGTTTGTGAACACGAGCCGCGAAGCCTTCCGCGTCGCGCACGATGTGAGCGCGTATTCGCTGGTGGCGCTCGCCCGCGGCGCGGCGCCGTTGATGACCGAAGGGGGCAGCATCGTCGCGATGACCTACTACGGTTCGGAGAAAGTGGTGCCGCATTACAACGTGATGGGGGTGGCCAAGGCTTCCCTCGAAGCGAGCGCGCGCTACCTCGCCTACGATCTCGGCCCGAAAAAAATCCGCGTCAACTGCATCAGTGCCGGACCGGTGAACACACTGGCGGCGCGCGGCATCGCCGGGTTTACCGAGATGCTCAAGCACTACGAGGTCCATGCGCCGCTCAAACGAAATGTCCTGCCCGATGAACTCGGGGCCGCCGGCGTGTTCCTGGCCAGCGACGGCGCCGCCGCCGTCACCGGCCAGGTCATTTACGTGGACTGCGGCTATGAGATCATGGGGATGTAGCGCTGGTGACAACACCGCGATAGAACCGTTGTGTAAAACCGGGAGATGCATCACGGAACGTCTGCGTCGGGTTGCTCAACGTAATCGTTGTCAACGGCTGCCAGGTCGAGAGGTCGCCGGACACGTCAATGCGGACGTTCTGTTGGGCTGGGCCGCTGATCGTGAACTCATACTCTCCGGGACCCATCATCCGCGGAGGGCCTAACAGCGGGGGCGCGATCAACGGCGCGGATTGAAGGATTGTCCCGCCGAAACCAACGCTCAGGAGCGTGTTGTTGGCCTCGACGATCCGACGCGAGCCGCGGTAAGGAATTGAGCGCCGAATCGTCCACTGGGACCCGTCCTGGGATACCAGGGTCCCCGCTGAAGAGGCGGCCACAAACATTTCCCCAATGAAGTCAATGCCCGAAAAAGTGTTGGACCCGGCGTCCGAAAACTTCGGAGTCCGCCACGTGAAGGCGTCGATTGAACTTGCGGCCCCCCGGTTTCCCACCGCCACAAAGCGGCCATTGCCGTAGGCCACGCCGGCAAGGTCAAAAAAACCGAGCGGCGTCACATCAGTCCAGTTCTCGCCGTTGGAGGAGTTGAATATTCCGCCACCACCCACCGCCACGAACAGGCCGTTGGCAAAAGTGATGGCGCGTAGATTTCTGGAGGGGGCGGGTGAACGACGCGTCCAGGTGGCGCCGTCAGGCGACGTCAGGATCACCTCGCCGACGGCGACAAACTGGCTGTTGCCGAACGCCACGGCGCGGGGAATTCCGTTGTCTGCCAGTTCCTGATAGGTCCACGTGGTTCCGTCGGTCGAGGTTTCCACCACCATTTTGCTTTTGGTTTGATCCCAGAAGAAATCAGTTGCCCCAACGGCCACAAACGTGCCGGAGCCGTAAGCGATGCCATACATGAACGCGCGGCCAGTTGGGGGATGGTACGTCCAGGCGAGGCCGTCCGACGAAGAGAGCATTCCGCCGGATTCCTCCAAGGCAACCCATTGGGTGCCGCTCGAGGCGACGCCGGTCAGATCGGATCCAGTCCCAACGCGACTGGTCCGCTGGACCCAGTCAAGCGCGTTGGTCGAGGTGAGAATGTCGCCCCGTTCCCCGACCGCGACCAATAGCCCCTCGCCGTAAGTGATGCCTTGAATGAACGAAGACTCCGGCAACGCGTGTGGCTCCCAGGTCACTCCGTCGGCCGAGGTATAGACCGTCGAGTTGAACAGCGGTGATTGTTCGAGCGGAGCCACGGCGGCAAACTGGCCATTGGCAAAGATGACCGTCTTGCGGACACCCGGCACGGCGCGTGGCGTCCAGTCCAGGCCGTTGGTCGAGGTGAGAACGTTGGTTCCTCCACCCGTCGGGTAGGCCGGATCGCCGCCTTCTGCTCCGCCCACGGAGACAAATGTGCCGTTGCCGAAAGCGACCGAAGTCAACGCCGGTGAACTTTGCGGCGTCCACGTGATACCATCGGGTGAGGTCAGGATTACCCCGCCGTCGAAATTCCCGCCGACGGCGACGAAAAGTCCGTTGGCGTAGGTGACGCCCCAGAGCGGAAGGTTTGTGCCGCCACTGCGTGGCGTCCAAGTGATACCGTCCGGCGACGT
>QHOP01000235.1 GCA_003219345.1 Verrucomicrobiota bacterium | reverse complement strand
GGGAGTCGTCCCTGACTCCAAACCGCGCTGCGCCGCCAGTTGATTCACCGGACCATCCGCGAGCGGGTCGCTGAACGGCACTCCGAGTTCCAAAACGTCCACGCCCGCTCTGTCAAAGGCGAGAGCGAGTTGTTGCGTGGCTTCGAGGTTCGGATCGCCCGCGCCGATGTAAACGATGAAGCCCTTTTTGCCCTCTTTCTTCAGTCGGAGAAACCGTTCCACGATGCGGTTCATGCGCGCGCATCTTTAAGATGCGGGTTGCCGGTTGCAAGTTGTAAGTTGCCTGCGCCAGCAACGCAGCGCCAGCATCTCTGCGGGCAGCTTGCGCGGCATCTTTGCCGCGAGTTCACCGTGCTTTGGCTACGCGCGGCGTGGACGCCGCGGAACCTGCCGGCAGGATGCCTGCGCTACGAGCCGCAGTCCTTCCAAAGTTAAAAGCGGGTCCACCGCCTTGATTTCAGGCATTTTCGAGGCTAGGAGCCGCGCATAGCCGCCTGTCGCCACCACCGGCAGCTGTCTGACTTTGAGCTCTCGCTTCAATTCAGTAATCAATTCGCGCACCAAACCGCGGTAACCGTGCACCGCGCCGATCAGCATCGCCTGTTCGGTGTTTTTGCCTACAATCGCCTTCACGTCGCGAATCCGAATCCTCGGCAGCAACGCCGTTTTTTCGTGCAGGTAATCCGTCATCGCCGCCAATCCCGGCGCGATGATACCGCCCACATAGTCGCCGCGCTTGTCCACCACGTCGAACGTCACCGCCGTGCCAAAGTCCACCACCACCGCTGGCGCGCCGAAGCGATGTTTGACTCCGACGGCGTTGGCCAAACGGTCCGGGCCGATCGTGCCCGGCTTCGGATAATTGATGCCGACGCCGTGGACAGTCTGCGGCGTCAATTCGACCGGCGAAATATTCCAAAGTCGTTTCACCGCGCGCCGCACGAGTGGCGTCGCCCCCGGCACGACACTGCACAGGCACGCGCCGGCTGGGGACGCACTCCCCACGAACTTTTTCACCGCTATCTCCGAACTGCCGTTGAACCAGCGCACGGTGGGAATGTTGCTGTGCTTCAGGACGCGCTGGCGATTCGCAAGGCCGAGGTGCGTGTAGGTGTTCCCTATGTCGATGAGCAAAACCAGGTTCGCTTCCACGCCTGCATCCTGCCGGAATCGGCGGGCAAAAGGAAGACGTTTACTCGGTGCTTCGTTGCTCGTGCTGGCGGCATGCAGCGGCCATCTGATGTCACTCCTCGCCCTGCGCCAGTTTCGCCAGCACGCTGAAATCTTCGAGCGTGGTCGTGTCGCCTTTGATTTCGGTGCCCGAGGCAATCTGCTTGAGCAAGCGGCGCATAATTTTTCCCGAACGTGTCTTGGGCAACGTTTCGGCGAAACGGATATCGTCGGGCTTGGCCACTGGCCCGATTTCCCTGGCCACATGCTGACGCAGTTCGTCGCGGATAGCATGGTCCGGTTTCACACCGCTCTTGAGTGTGACGAACGCCACGAGCGCCTGACCTTTCAGCTCGTCAGGCCGACCCACCACCGCGGCTTCGGCCACTTTTTGATTGCTCACCAGCGCGCTCTCGACTTCCGCCGTGCCGATGCGATGCCCGGCCACGTTCAACACATCGTCGATGCGGCCCACAATCCAGTAGTAACCGTCCGCGTCCTGGCGGCAGCCGTCGCCGGTGAAGTAACTCCGCTTCACTTCGCTCCAGTAAACTTCCTTGTAACGCTGCGGATCACCCCAGATGCCGCGCAGCATGCTCGGCCACGGCTTCCGTATGACGAGCTTACCGCCGGTGTTGCGCCGGACCGGCTTGCCCTGGTCATCCACGACTTCCGGCACAACGCCGAAGAATGGAAGCGTGGCGGAGCCAGGCTTCGTAGCTATTGCCCCCGGCAGCGGCGTGATCATGATGCCTCCGGTCTCGGTCTGCCACCACGTGTCCACGATCGGACATCGTTTGCGACCGATGATTTCGTGATACCAGATCCACGCTTCGGGATTGATCGGTTCGCCCACCGTGCCGAGCAACCGGAGCGAACTCAAGTCGTGTTTCCCGGGCCATTCGGTTCCCCATTTCATGAAAGCGCGAATTGCGGTCGGCGCCGTATAAAGAACGGTGACGCCATATTTCGCCACGATACGCCAGAAGCGGTCCGGCTCCGGCCAATTGGGCGCGCCTTCATACATGAGACTGGTCGCGCCGTTGGCGAGCGGGCCATAGACCACGTAGCTGTGGCCGGTCACCCAGCCCACGTCAGCGGTGCACCAGTAAACGTCCGCGTCCTGGATGTCGAAGACGTATTTGTGCGTGAGTTTCACTCCGAGCAGGTAGCCGCCGGTCGTGTGAAGAATTCCTTTCGGTTTCCCGGTCGAACCACTCGTGTAGAGGATGAACAGCGGCGCTTCGCTGTCCATCCTTTCGGCGGCACATTCCGCGTCCACGTAATCCAATTCCCGATGCCACCAGACATCGCGCCCTTCTGCGATGTGAACCTCGTTGTTCGCGCGCCGCAGCACGATGACTTTCTCGACCGATTTCGCCAGCAGGTCGCCGTTGGCAGCCTTGAGCGCCAACGCTTCGTCCACGTTTTTCTTCAACGGAATCACCGCGCCGCGACGAAAGCCGCCGTCGGCCGTGACGATGAGTTTTGCCTGCGAGTCAAAAACGCGGTCGGCCACCGACTGCGCGCTGAATCCGCCGAAGACGACGGAGTGAACCGCCCCGACCCGCACGCAAGCCAGCATCGCAACCGCCGCCTCCGGCACCATCGGCAGGTAAATCAGAACCCGGTCGCCTTTCCTGATGCCGTTTCGCTTGAGCACATTGGCGAACCGGCAGACCTCCCGGTGCAGTTGTTTGTAAGTCAACACACGCTCCTCGCCGGGCTTGCCGTCGGTCGCCGGTTCGCCTTCCCAGATCAGCGCGGCTTTGTTCGCCGTAGGCGTGTCGAGCCATCGGTCGAGACAGTTGTGGCTGACGTTGAGCTGGCCGCCGACGAACCATCTGACGAACGGCTCTTTCCATTGGAGCACTTTCTTCCACGGCTTGAAGCTTGCGATATTGCGCCAGTGACTTGATATGGGCGCCGGAAGAAAACTCCCTCATCGGCGGGAAAACGCGCTTCTCATGGAGGACGGAAGTAATGGCCGTCGGCTTGTTGTTTTCGCTCATAAGACGTATTGGAATGTGGCAGCCATCTTATTGCCGGACGACTCTGCGTCAACCTCGAAGCCCGAACAACGACCCGAAAGAATGCCATGTCCTGGAATGCGCAAAAGCGAAAAGAGGCTACCCATGAACCGGAGCGCGCACGCTCCCCGTCCTCAGTGGCCACGAACCGTAAACTTCGTAGCAGCCGACGTAAGGAGGCTCATTCTATTTCGAGCGGAAGAAGTTGGAGCCTCCTTACGTCGGCTGCTACGGTTCATGGCCTCAACTCACGGCTAATTTTTGGAGGTGTTCCCTCTCCATGAACGCGGTGGGGCGACAATACGTCGAGACAGCGCAGGCAGGAGCAGACCCGCCAGAATGGCGATAGAAGTTTGTCCTTTGAAGTTGCGCGCTCTCTTTTTATCCTCCGCGCGTGTCGGACGAAGTTGGGCCAACCGAGATCAACGCCTCGACGCGCTTTTGCGCGGTGCTTGGCCATCCCATCAAACATTCCGCGTCGCCCGAGCTGCACAACGCCGGCATCGCCGCGCTGGGATTGAACTGGCGCTATCTCGCGTTCGACGTGCATCCGGACCACCTGCGCGCGGCCATCAACGGCGCGAAAGCGATGAAGTTCGTCGGCCTCAATCTCACCGTGCCGCACAAACTGCTCGCGCTGGAAATGGTGGATGACCTGGACGAATCGGCAAAAACGTGGGGCGCGGTGAACACGATCCGTTTCGAGGCGCGCGATGCTCAGGGCCAATGGCTGCCGCTGGCCCGTTTCCTCGATGAGGTTCCGGACCCAATCCGCGCCAGAGGTTTCAACACCGACGCCGACGCGGTCGTGCGCGCTCTGCGCGAAGACCTCGATCTGCAACTGTTGCGCGGTGCCGGTGCTTTGTTGCTGGGTGCCGGTGGCGCGGGACGTGTAGCGGCGTTGAAGCTCGCCGCCGAAGGCGTCGGAACGCTTTTCCTGGTCAACCGCACCGCGCGCAAAGCGGAAGAGGTCGCTGCCGAAATCCGCCGGCGCTTTCCGCGGCAGGAGGTGGTCGTGGGGTACCCGACGAACCGCGTGGATTTGGCAATCAACGCAACTTCGCTCGGCCTGAAACCGGAAGACACGCTCCCTTTCGATCCGAAACAATTTTCGCTCCGACTGGCGCGCGCGGTTTACGACATGATTTATCGGCCCGCTGAAACGCCGCTGCTCAAGGCCGCGAAAGCCGCTGGTTGCCGCACCGCCAACGGCCTTGGCATGTTGCTCCATCAAGGCGCCAAAGCGCTGGAGATTTGGTCAGAAAAAACAGCCCCGGTCGCCGTGATGCGCCGCGCATTGGAGAGAAATGTCCATGCCTGAGAACACAAGCGGCGCCGGTCAACTGGGCCTTTCCATTGCACAAGCTCACGAGCGCCGGGGAAAGTTGGCGCTTCCGCGTTCCGCACTCCGCGTCCCGCGTTCCGCACTCCGCACGTATGGCTAATCCCTCGCCCTGGCAACTCATCCCGTTTCATTTCTGGTCGGCCGTCTTTTTCTTGTTCGGCAGCATCGTGGGCAGTTTTCTCAACGTCTGCATTCACCGGATGCCGCGTGGCGAGAGCGTCGTCACCCCGCCGTCGCACTGCCCGCGCTGCAACTATTCCATCCCAGGGCATCTGAATATTCCGTTGATCAGCTGGTTGATGCTCGGCGGCAAATGCAACAACTGCGGCGCGCCGATTTCGGTACGTTACTTTTTGATTGAACTGCTGACCGCCGTTTTGTTTTTAAGCTGTTGGCTGGCGTTGGGGCGGCAATCGCCGGCGCTGGCGCTGGTTTATTGCGTGGTACTGGCCGGATTCATCGTGGCCACCTTCATTGACCTCGAGCATTTCATCATTCCCGACGCCATCACGCTGGGCGGGGTTGCCGCCGGCTTTATCGGCTCGCTGTTTGTCCCGACACTGCACGGAGCTCAAACGCCCGCGCTTTCCATGGAGCGTTGCTTCGCGGGCATCGTCGTCGGCGCCGGTCTGGTTTATGGCATTTTGCGATTGGGCAAGTTGGTTTGGGGCCGGCAGAGATTTGAGCTGGCCCCGGACACGAAAGTTTTTTTCACCGAGACGGCGGTGAAGCTTCCGGACAAGGAAATCCCTTACGAAGACATATTCTATCGCAAATCCGACACCATCGTGCTGGAGGCCAAAACCGTGGAGATGGTTGACCGTTGTTACGCCCAGACCCCGTTGCGGCTGTCCCCGACCAGGCTCCGGGTCGGCGACGAGACTTTCAAACCGGAGGAGGTGCAGCACCTCGAAGTTGTGACCGATGAAATCGTGGTGCCGCGCGAGGCGATGGGGCTGGGCGACGTGAAATTCATGGCCGCCATCGGCGCGTTTCTCGGCTGGCAGGCGGTGATTTTCTCGCTGATGCTCAGCGCCGTCATGGGCGCCATGGTAGGAATCACTTTGATCGCTCTGCGAAAGAGCGAATGGTCCAGCCGTGTACCTTACGGCCCTTACATTGCGCTGGCCGCAACCATCTGGATTTTCGGCGGCGAACGGATCGTTCGGTGGTGGCTGGGCCAATAGCTGCCGCGGGGGACAACCCGCGAGTCGAAGTGATAATCAGCCCACGGGGCGGACAATGTAGCCGCCGGACTTCTCGTCCGGCTCCAGTGTCAGCAGGCCGCGCTTCTGCGCTTCCAGCAACAGGTCGTTGAATGAGCGGAACCCATACGCGCGCTCGTGGAAGCCCGGATTGCGGCGTTTGATGGCCTGCTTGATCATTGAGCCCCAGATGCACTCGTCCTGGTCCCGGTCCTCGGAGATGGCCTCCAGCGTCTCGGCGATGAGGTCGAGCGCCTTGTCCAGGGAAGGGCCTTTGTTCTCGCTTTCTTCGGCCGTGGCGGCGGGCCCGGCCGGTTTGCCGCGCTGCCGCGCTTTTGACCGCTCGATGCGCACCAGATCGTCGTAATACAGGAATTCGTCGCAATTCCTGATGAACAGATCGGAAGTGGAATTCTTGACGCCCACGCCGACGACCGTCTTCGCATTCTCGCGGAGCTTGCTGACGAGCGGCGAAAAATCGGAATCGCCGCTGATGACGACAAAGGTGTCCACGTGGCTCTTCGTGTAGCAAAGGTCGAGGGCGTCCACGACCATGCGAATATCCGCGGAGTTCTTGCCGGACTGCCGGACGTGAGGGATCTCGATGAGTTCGAAGGCGGCCTGGTGCAGGTCGCGCTTGAATTCTTTGTAGCGGTCGAAGTCGCAGTAGGCCTTCTTCACGACGATCTGCCCCTTGAGCAGGAGGCGTTCAAGCACTTTCTGAATGTCAAACCTTGGGTAATGGGCATCGCGTGCCCCGAGGGCGATGTTCTCCAGATCGAGGAACACCGCCATGGTCGCATTGGAATCGGTGGCGCTCATCTTAATATGACTTCATAGCCTGAAACGCAGTGGCAAGTTGATCGGACCGCGCTCTATTCGCACTGTGCTCTGTGCCGCAACGCGTGGTCCACCAGCACCAGCGCGGTCATGGCTTCGACCATCGGCACGGCGCGGGGCAACACGCAGGGGTCGTGCCGTCCGCGCGCTTTCAGGATCGTGTTCTTAAAATTCACGTCCACGGTTTCCTGCTCGATCATGACGGTGGCGACCGGCTTGAATGCGACACGGAAGTAAATGGTCTGCCCGTTCGAGATGCCGCCCTGGATGCCGCCGGAACGGTTCGTGGGAGTGTAAACCTTCCCGCCCTTCGAGCGAAATGGATCGTTGTGCTGCGTGCCCGTCAACAGGATGCCGTCGAAGCCCGAGCCGATGTCGAAACCTTTGGAGGCGGGAAGACTCAACATCGCTTTCGCCAAATCCGCTTCCAAACGATCAAACACCGGTTCTCCCCATCCGACCGCTGCGCCGCGCGCCACGCCGACGATAATACCCCCGACGGTGTCGCCCGCTTTGCGCACCCGTTCGATCAGGCGGATCATTTTCTCCGCCGCAACGGGATCAGGACAACGAACTATGTTCGCCTCAACGACCTTCAGCTTGACTGTTTCCGGATCCACGCGGGCCGCGATACGCTGGACTTGCTGCACGTAAGCCAGCACTTCCACGCCGTTGCGTTCGCGCAGGATTTTTTTGGCAATCGCCCCGGCGGCCACGCGTCCGATGGTTTCACGGGCACTGGTGCGTCCGCCGCCTTGCCAGTTGCGGATGCCGAATTTCGCCTGATAGGTATAGTCCGCGTGGGATGGTCGAAATTTGGTTGCCATCTCCGAGTAGGCTTCAGGCCGCGCGTCCTCGTTCCTGACCCACATGGAAATCGGCGTGCCCAGCGTTTTGCCTTCAAAGGTCCCGGAGAGAATTTGAACGCGGTCGCTCTCTTTGCGCGACGAAACGATCTTCGACTGTGCAGGCCGACGACGATCCAAATCCGGCTGGATGTCACCTTCGGTCAGTTCGAGTCGGGGCGGACAGCCATCCACGACGACGCCCACGCCGCCGCCGTGGGACTCGCCCCAGGTCGTAACGCGGAAAAGGCGGCCAAACGTATTTGCCATGCGCACAGAGTGCGGGAGAAAAGACGCGCTAGTCCAGTAAAACCATGCAGTTCAAGCAGGCCTTGTCGTCTTTGGCGCGGAGCGGCCCGCCGCAGCGCGAGCAACTCCATTGCGTGTCCGAAGCGCGCGCGACCCTAGCCAACGCGGAGCCGAAGAAACACGCCACGCCAGCGCACAGCACCGCAAACAGAGTTTGCTCAGCGCTTTTTCCATCGCGTATGGCTGCGTCGAGCGAATAAACGAGAAACACGAATCCGCCCGCCACCACCGTCCACCCGGCGACCTCGACCGGCCTCCACCACATGCTGCCGAGGCGCTGTTTAACTCTCTTGGCCATAACTGCACGTTTCCATCTGAACTTCGTTCAGCCCGGAACACACAAACCGCGAAAAATCCCCCTCCAAGGATTCGGAGTCGCGCGGCAAGGTCGGGGAAAAAGAACACAGCATAAGTC
>QHOP01000234.1 GCA_003219345.1 Verrucomicrobiota bacterium | reverse complement strand
CGGCTGCGGGCTCGTTCAAGAGCTGGCTCCTGACGCTGACGCGTTGGCGGATTACCGATCAACTTAGAAGGCGAAAGAATGTAGGACAGCCGTCTCGTCTGTCGGGCTCAGGAAAGGTGGAGATTGGAATGGAGACAGGCAAGATACCTGTCCTACATCCGGTCGTGCCTCACTCGGAGGACACGGCCAGAACCTCAACCGTTGATCGCATTCCCGATCCGGCCGGTTTAAATCTCGACGCGGTCTGGAGCGACGAGTGGGAAAAGAACCTGCTGGAAGCCGCGGCGGAACGAGTGAAGCGCCAGGTTGATCCGGAACAGTACCAGTTGTTCGACTTTCACGTGCTTAAGCAATGGCCGGCGAAGAAAGTGGCCCGCAAACTGGGCGTCAGCCTGGGCAAGGTTTATTTCGCCAAATACAAAATCTCGAAGTTGATGAAGAAGGAGGTCAAGAAGTTGGAAAGACAACTGGTTTGAACGTGCGGTCGTCTACCACGAATGGACACGAATCGACACGAATAACATTCTGCGAGGGCCTGAAGCCGACTGTTTTGAACTCGGGTCCGGACTGCTGCCGGGGCTGTGGAAGATTCGTGTGAATTAGTGTTCATTCGTGGTTCCGTTTCGCCGCCCAGATGCCAGCCAGCGCACCGGAGAGGTGCCCCTCCCATGAAATCGGACCGGCCTGAGGCAGCACGCCGTAAAAAATGCCACCGAACCCGATGAAGACCAGCAAAGCGACGAAGGCTGAGCGCCAGCTTTTCATCAGGAACCCGGCCACAATCAGGTAAGTGACCAATCCAAAAATGATCGAACTCGCACCGATGTGAACAGTATCACCACGTCCGATCAGCCACGTGCCCAGTCCGCTGAAAAACCAGATCGAGGATAGCGTGAGCGCGGGATAGTAGTGCCGGTCCCAGAACAGCAGAATCAGCAGGATGAACAGCGGCAGCGCGTTCGCGAGTAAATGGGCCGGACTGGCGTGGAGCAACGGACTGAATACGATTCCAACCAACCCCGGCACCGTTCGCGGCACGATGCCAAATCCGGCGAAGGTGAGGCCCTTCTCGCGCCGCAGAATCAAATCGCCAACCTCCACGAGAAAAAGCAGGGAGATCATCAAAGCGCTGGTTTGTGCCGCTTCTTTGAAGGTCTTGAATTGCGATCTGGCCATTGCTCAATCCCTCAGAACTCCGGTTCGAAGACCTTACGGCAGTTGTGGCGTAACGAGCCGGTAAAAGCGCGTGGCGTTCGTCGCTGCGTCCGGGTCCATCATTTCAATCTCGCCCGTGGACGGTTGCGCGGGAACGTCCGTCAATTTCGTCCAGCGGCCCAGGTCAACCTGGTCGCGATACTGAATTGAGTAAGTTTTGCCGGCCACGGCATTGAAACGAATCCTGGTCGCCGCGCCGGCGGCGCCGATCGATTCGATTCTCAGATAGCTCAATGCATCGCGCGGGTCCGTGCCGCTTAGGTATTCCTGCAGGTTGGTCATCCCGTCCCCGTCCGGATCGCCCGAAGCGCCGTTGTCGCCGGTGGCGTCTCTGGCATCCAGGCCGTGGGCCACTTCCCACGCGTCGGGCAGACCATCGCCGTCGCTATCCAGCGGGCCGGAGCCGGCGTTGGCGCGACCGGCCGTCGGCGACGCCGCCTGCCAGTTGACCGGGTCGTCGCCGTAGCCGGCGCTGGCGATGCGTTGCAGTGACAAGCCGCTTCCGGTTGCGTTGGTGGGCCAGGGCGTCGTGCTGGCGTAAGTCACCTGGTCCACGAGGATGTAGGGAACGAAACCGGGGTTGGGGCTGGGCGCAGTTTGCGGCCGATCAGGCTTGAGCAGTTTGACCCGTTCACCAGAGTTATCCAGCGAACCGCCGTAGGGACCGACGATCATCGTGGCGGCGTCGAGGCCATACTTTGCCTGGAAGGCCGTGAGTTGGCCCGGCTGATGGACCGGGTCGAAGTTCACGACCAGAAGGTAACCGTCCGGCGGCAACGTCAGGCTCGGCGGGAACACGTAATCGATTCCGCCTCCCATACGCCAGGTGTTGGTTGGAAAATTCGGGTCATACAAAGCCACCGTCTGGTCGCTGATGTTCCGCAGCTCGATGAATTCGTCGAGCGTGTTGTTGTTCGTGCCGACCAACGGCGCCGGCTCATACATGATTTCGTTGAGGACGACCGGGCCGACGCGCGGGCCGGCGTTCGGGGCGCCCAGTGTGTTGGTCGTTTGCGCGACGAAATGTTCCTCCCCGACGCTGGTGACGTAACGGCCAAACGAGACGCCGTTCTGCGCGGCGCCGAATTTAAATCCGTGAAAATAGCCGGTCAGATTAGTCGAGGCATCGCCGGAGAACAACCAGACCTCGTCCCCCAGCGAACTCAACGAAAAACTTGTCGGCGAGCCGTTGTTGAAATTCTTTTCGTCCACCATCAGAAAACCGCCCGCGGGTATGGTCGTATTGTTGGGGAAGCGGTATTTTTTCGGTTTATTGAAATCGTCGGTCAAAAACCAGCCGCTGATGTACACCGTGTTGGTGGCGGCGTTGTAGAGCTCCACCGTATCGACCTGCGGCAAATCGGTGTGGGTGAGCGCTTCGTTGATCCATACCGGCGGGAGCGCCCGCGGCGCGGGATCGGTGAAGCCGGGCGAGCCGTTCACGTTGCTGCTGGGCCGCCAACTGAATTGGTTACTCCAGGTGTTCAACGGCGCGTTTTCGTTCACGATGACGAGCGAAAAACCGAAGCCATCGGTGATCGGATACCAGGAGTTGTCGTACCGGAAATCGAGAATGGGTTCGAGCGCGCTGCCGACGAGGGTGAGCCGCTCGCCGGCGTTGTCCAGACTGCCCGCATACTCGCCGGCGATGTTGCTGACGGTCGGGTAACGCGAAGAAAATGCCGCCCGGTTCTTCACGAGCAAGGCGGTTTGCCCCGCGCCGAGGGTGGTGATGCTGCTGGCGGAGGTGAAGGTGTAATCGATGCCGTTGGTGAAGCGCACGCCGACCAGATTCAGCGCGCCGGCGCCGATGTTCTTCAACTCGAGGTATTCAAAATCATCCGCGAGATTGGCGCCGCCCGGCGAGGGGACGGGGTGATACATGATTTCGGTGATCACCACGGGCGGCGTGGCGACCACAAACGTCGCTGCAGTCGGCCCGGACCATGAGCTGGAGAGCGGCGGGTTGTTGTCACCGGTGAGGTTCTGATGATTCGGATCATACGCCCGGGCGACGACGCGCGTGTTGTCGTTCAGGGTGATGGGCGAAGTGTAAACCTGAGCGCCGGGCGCGACGTTTCCGCCCGGCGAACGCGGGTCGGTGCCGTCGGTCGCGTAATAAACGGTCGCGCCCACGGGGCCGCTGATGGAGAGCGTGAAACCCGGTGAAATCGGCCCGCCGTTGTTGCTCAAAACCGGTTTCGCGAGAAAATTCGTATCCATGAAATTGAGTCGGTCCGTGTACCACTGTTTCATGAAGTTGACCTCGCCCTGATACGTTCCGGGAAAACTGTAAGTATAGCCGGAGATACTGACCGTGCCGGAGCGCGGCCGCGTGCTCAAGGAAGACCACCGGTTCGCTTCTCGCGGTTCCTCCTGGCGCGCCTGGTTCGCGAGCGCGTCGATGTCGGCGTAGATATGGTTGGTCGAAAACAAATTGTCCCGCAGGGATTGATAACGATCGATCCACGCCTGCCAAAAATCGATGTCCGTGAACATCTGACTCCACCAGGGATAATTAAAAAAGTCGGTCCCCAGATCCTGGGACTCCGATCGCCAGACGCGCGGATTGAAATCACGCCCGTCGGTCGAGCCTTGCGACCGGTCGAAGTCCCAGATCGGGCCGAAGAAAAGCTTCCCGTTTCGTTCCTTGTAGAAGAACGCGCTGAGGCGGAGCGCATCGACGTTAAAGGACAGCACGTTGAGGAGGTGATGGTCGATCCAGGAATCGACATTGACGTACGCGCGATAACCGTTCGTCGGATCCGTGTAGGCCGGGCCGTTCAAAGCCGCGTCGAACGCGTCCATATAATTCTGCAGATACTGCTGCTGGGGGGCGCGTTGTGGCAGGGTGATCTCCGGCTCTTTGGGATCCACGTAGTCGATGAGTTGCCCGACTGCGAAGAAACCGCTCTCGCCGGGACCGAGCCGGTCGATCTTCATCATGTAACCGCCGGTGACTTCCGGCGGATTGACATTCTCCGGCTGCAGCTTGTCGATGTCCACGCGGTGTTTGCCTTGTTTGATTTTTTCTTCGAGCACGTAGATGCCGTTGTAATTTGCCGACGAAACCGCCCCGCCCGTGGTGTTGATGTAAACCTCCACCAACCGCGTGCGCGGGGCGTAGCGACCGATTTCATTGCTCAACTGGTAAATAAACGGGTTGTGGATGAGCACCGGCTCGAAATTGTTCGGCGCATACAACACCCAGTCCGAATCCGATGGGAGCCCGAGCGGGGAGGCGTTTTTCGGATCGTTGAAATCGTCCCGGAATTCGACGGCCCAACTTTGCTTCGGCAGACCCAGCGTGCTGGAGCCGCGCACGTGAATGCCCGCGCGTGTGCTGAGCGTTGGCGCGTTGGTCAACGACGTCTTCCCGCTTTGCGGCTCGTAAAACGACATGTTCGCGAACCCGTCTGTGCTGACCGGGATGCCGCCCCCGGCGAAGTTGTGGATGACAATGACCGGCAGGTTGGAAGTGAAATTGATGACGTTCGCGTTGAGCAGAATGTAGCTTTCGCTGTGCAGCGCGCCGGGCAAAAGGCCGGGAGCGAACGCCCGCGTTCTGATCTGGACGGTGTTCGTGAGGGAGACCGGCCCGCCGTACAAGGACGATGCGTCGGTCGGCGCGCTGCCGTCGAGCGTGAAACGGATTTCGGCGTTGGTG
>QHOP01000639.1 GCA_003219345.1 Verrucomicrobiota bacterium | reverse complement strand
AGCCATTGTTGGACTTGGATGGTGGGGAAGGACCCTTGTCGAGTCCGCGCAAGGAAGCGATTTCATTCGTTTTGTTCGAGCGGCGACCCGTACAGTGTCGCCGGAAGTAAAGGCATTCGCCGACACGTACAAGCTTCGGCTCGCCGAAAGTTTTGACGCATTACTCAAAGATTCGAATGTTCAGGCCGTCGTGCTTTGCACACCGCACTCCATGCATACCCGTCAGGTGGTCGCTGCGGCACAAGCCGGAAAGCACGTCTTTTGCGAGAAGCCATTCGCGCTTACCAAGAGTGATGCCGAACGAGCCGTAGAGGCGAGCCGCAAGGCTGGTGTCACGCTTGGCCTCGGCTACAACCGCCGGTTTCATCCCGAAATGACGAAACTTCGCGATCGCATCCGCTCCGGTGGACTCGGGGTCATGATGCACGTTGAAGCGACGATGACATTTCCGAATGCACTGATGTTGAAGCCAACCCAGTGGCGCGCGAATCGCGAAGAAACGCCGTGCGGCGGATTGACGCCAATGGGGGTTCACGCGATCGACGGAATGATCGACCTCTGTGGTGCGATCGACCAGGTCTATTGCCAGAGTTTCAGGCGCGTTGTCGAGATCGATAGCGACGACACGACCTCGATCCTTTTCCGGATGAAGGAAGGCATGTCGGGTTATCTTGGCACGCTGACCGCGACGGGGGCCGGCTTCAGCTTCCAGGTATTCGGTTCAAAAGGATGGGTCCGGCTCGAAGGCATGACGCACGTCGCCGGCGCTTCGTCTGAAGAACGCCGCACCAGACTGTTCGGCACGTGCAAGTTTCAACCGGCAAAAGGCGAGGCCGAAGTCCGGCAGGCCGAAACACTCGATGCCGGCCGCGCCACATTGGAAGCTTTTGCGAATGCCGCAAGCGGCGGACCGGCGTTTCCGATTCCACTCGACCAGATGATTCACGGCGCAGCAGTGACCGAGGCCGTGATACGATCCGCCGGTTCGGGAAAAGTCGAGAAGGTAGGGTAATTCGGGGAGAGAAATTTTATGTCGACAACAACAAGTGTGAAGACAGTCACGGGGACAGCCACGGCCGATCACGCTGCCGTGACCTGGCAAATGTGGGTGCCGTGTTTGGCAATGGCCGCATGCTCGTGGCTTTCATTTTTTCTTATGGGGATCGATACTGGATTACGTCGGACTGCGCATCGGGATGCTCCTGGGAGTAGCGATCTGGACCGCCGCCAGCGTTTCTCACGGATGGATGACCGCGTTCATCGGTTTCGCGATGGCTCGCGCTTTGCTCGGCATCGGGGAAGGCGTCACGTTTCCTGGAGGCGTCAGAACGGCCGTCGAATCACTTCCGGCCAACCGCCGAGCACGCGCCATGGCGTTGTCGTTCAGCGGCGGAACGCTCGGCGGTGTGGCGGCGCCTCTAATCATTGTGCCGCTGGCCCTGCAATACGGATGGCGTACTGCGTTCGTCATTTCCGGTGCCTTCGGACTTGCTTGGCTTATTCTCTGGGCAGCCGTTTCGCGTCCTCCATTTCTTCCTAAGACCGAACAGAAAACAATGAAGTTTTCGTTGCCGAATCTCCGGGAGCGCCGAGTCTGGGCGCTCATATTCAGTTACGGATTGCCAGCCATTTCAGCGGGACCGATCGTGACTCTGCTTGCCGTCTACCTGAGTGCGCCGATTAACTCCGGTGGACTTGGCGTTACGCAGCGAGACCTCGCTTATCTTTTGTGGATGCCAGCGCTGGCCTGGGGCATCGGATATTTCTTTTGGGGGTGGATTGCCGACCGTTACGCTCAGGACAATAAGCGTCCCGTCGGACTCTTTGTCATCCTGACCCTGTTCGCTCTCGCTCTCGGCGCCACCGGTTGGACTGCTTCGATCGCGATCACAATGGCGATAATGTCCTGGTCAACGTTCATTGCCGGCGGCTTCCAGATGGTTGCGTTGAAGGCCGCCTCCTATTCATTCGCGCGGGAACAGGCAGCGATGATGACGGGCATAGCATCCGGGTCCTTTGCCCTGGTCAATTACATCCTCCTGCAGACGCCACTAATGGGTCTTGGTACCCTGTTTAACCAACACCGATATGCGGAGGCTTGGTGGATCGTTGCACTGTGTCCGGTTCTGGGAACCATCGTTTGGCTGCTGTTGACTAAGAAAGAGCAATAGATAGTGTTAAAGGCCACAAAAGGAAAAATATTACCGACCACAATCATCGGCTCGCTGCCGCGGCCAAGCTGGTACACAGAAAATTTGGGCACGCGGTCGTT
>QHOP01000233.1 GCA_003219345.1 Verrucomicrobiota bacterium | reverse complement strand
TTCATCGGGAAAGTCAATGTGCGCCTCGACATGCGCCAGCGCTTTCATCATGTCATCGCGCAGTTGATTGATTCGTTGCGAAAGCTTGCCGGCAAGTTGTTCGTTTGCGGCGGCCAGTGACAACTCGGTGCGCGCATGAATCAGGTCGCTGACCGCTTCGGCTTGAGTGAGGTCGATTCGACCGTTGAGAAACGCGCGCTTCGTGAATTCGCCCGGCTCCGCCAGACGCGCGCCGTTTTCCAGCACTGTGTCCAGAACGATCTTGGCCGCAAGAATGCCGCCATGGCAGGTGATTTCGACGATGTCTTCGCGCGTGAACGTGCGCGGCTGGCGCATGACCGAGAGCAGCACTTCGTCCACCGTCCGCCCCTGCCGCGCACCGCCAGCGCTTGCGGGCCGGAAAGACGAATCACCGCCAGGCCGCCTTCACCCAGGGGCGTCGCAATTGCAGCAATCGTGTCGTCCAGCATCAATCAACGTAGGACAGGCTTCCAGCCTGTCTCTGGTCCCTCTGGCATTCTATGAACTCCAAATCCTGGCGACAGTTTGGGACAGGCAGGATGCCTGTCCTACGTTGGGCTAATGTCGGCAGCTCCCGGCTTGGTTCTCCGCCTCGCGCCCTTCCAGCCACAACCGCGCCTTCTCGTAACTTTTCCTCTGGAGGTAATGCAGCAGCGTCGGATCTGTCTCGGTTGGCAACCGGCGCGCGAGTTCGTCGATCCGCGCAAAAAGCGGCAGCAAGTTCGGTTTGGGATCGGCCGTTGGCATGGACTGCACCGCTTTCTCCAGTTCCATCAAGGCCTGCAAAATGCCCTGTTCACTCGTGGTCATGTTTATGGATTAACTCATCCGGGCCAATAAACCAAGCAGTCACATTTACTCATGGGACCGTTGGATGGGCCACATTTTCTTTCCCCTCACCCCTTCGGGTGTGGCCCGGACAGAGCGGAGCATCGTGAGCTGCGTGGGAGGATCAAGGTGTAAGCGATTCAGGGAGGACGGCGAGACCTGCGCCCGAATCAAGAAAGGGCTTCATCGGCCAGCAGGCGCTTGACCAGTGGCTTGCCGCGCGCCGTGACTTGGAGCGTTTGCCCTGACTTAAGGGTTTGCACGATCCGGACCCAGGAACGGAGGACTTGGCGGGCGGTTTTCTTCATGTCAGACGAATTGCCTGCCGTTTTCGTCCACGTCAAGGAACTTCGGTGTGTTGCCTTCGGTTGCGGATTTAAATACGGCAGTCCATTTCGACGGCTTCGGCCAGCCGCCGCAAATATTCCTCGCGCGGAATTTTGATCGCGCCCAGCTGTTGTGTGATGGGCGTCGTCAATTGAATGTCGAACAGGACGATGCGGTGGCTGCGCAACTGTTGAATCAAATGGTAAAGCGCTGCTTTCGACGCGTTGCTGACCCGATGGAACATGGATTCGCCCGCGAAGAATCCGCCGATGGACACGCCGTAAATGCCGCCGACGAGTTGCGCTCCCTGCCAGCATTCAACGCTGTGCGCGTGACCTTTTTTGTGCAACCGCGTATAGGCATCGACGAAGTTGGGGCTGATCCAGGTGCGCTCGCGTCCGGGAGCCGGCTCCGCGCACGCCTCGACGACTTTGCGAAAGGCGCGGTCAATAGTGATTTCAAAGACGCCGTTGCGAATCACTCGCGCCAGACTTTCCGGAACATGGAACCGGTCCAGCTCAAAAATCGCGCGCGGGTCGGGCGACCACCACGTGACGGGGTTGTCGGTCCAGGGGAAAATCCCGCTGCGATACGCCAGCAGCAGACGCGGCACCGACAAATCGCCGCCGATGGCGACCAGGCCGTCAAATTCACCGCCGCTTTGCGCCGAACGCGGATCAGGAAACCATACGCGCGTGGTGAGAACAGTTGGCACGAGAGAGTGCGTTCAGTTCAATCGGATCGCGTCGAGCGAAGGCGGCTACCTCCGGTGTTCCACGGCGTCGAGCAGCGTCATTTGAAAGAGACCGCAGAATTCCATTGCTGCATAATGACGCGCGTTCTCGCTGGTCAGCGCGACGGGCTTTCCTTTTTTCTCGTCCGGTTCGCCGAGAATGAGCCAACTGCCGACGCGGATATCGTTTAACACCTGGAGCAGCCATTCCATCTGGGGCGCGCTGAGCGTGAGGCGATAACCGGTGTCAGTCTCTTTGAAACGCTGTTCTTCATGGAGCATGGCCACCAGTTGTCGTTTGTTCTCCTGCCTGCGCTCGGCGAGCGCCTCTTCGAGCAGCGTTTGATGCTCGTCCATCTGCTTGGCCGTTTGGCTGACGCGATGGTGCGCCGCGGGAACCAGCGGATAAAGCTTGAGCACCTCAAAGAGCAGCGGTCTCTTGCGTTTGCCGATGTGGAGGACGAAGTTTTCCCCCTCTCGCTTGATAAACTTCACGCGTCACGCTCCATGGTGGCGTGCAGGCTGTAGCTTTGCAGTTGGTGCACGTAATGTTCCGCCCGTTCCGGGCTTTCGCGCGCCAGCACGCTTTTGCCCTGACGGTGTACTTGCAGCATGTGGAACTCGGCCTTTTGCCGCGGCCAGCGAAAGACGACCTGGAAAACGTGCGTCACGTAATCCATCAAATTCACCGGGTCATCCCAGCAAATCACCAGAAAACCCGGCGCCAGATCGCCCTTCGGATCGGACTTTTCCTCTTTGCCGATGTCCGGCACCACCAGCGGTTCGACGGTTTGAGCCATGCCGGAAAAATAATCGAGAGCGGACCGGTTTTCAATTCTGGTCGGGCAGATAAACAGTCCGCTCCGCCGACCACGCAAATCCTTGTTGCCCGCGAACAACCAAGCTACCTTTGCCGTATGAAAACAACTGCCGCCGTTTCACGATTTCGTCGCCGTCTTCGCCTGGTGTCAGCCGCAACGGTTTTGCAGACTGCGTTGTGGTTCGGATATTCTTCGCTCCCGCTTGCGGCTGCGAGCAAGGATGCCCGGCCGGACGGCCAGGCGAAAGCGGAGTCCAAAAGGCCCGTGGTGCGCATCATAATCCTCAAGGGAACTTACGCCGATTATCCCTCCGCCTCGGACCTGGATCCGATGTCGCTGTTTCTTGGCGGGCTGGAAAAACCCGGTTCATTCTTTGACCTGTGCGAGAAAATCGACGAACTGGCCAGGGACGACGAGATGCAACATGTTTTGTTCGATCTCTCGTCGCCGACGCTGCACCTGAATCTCGCGCAGCTCTCGGAGTTGTCGCGCCATATCCATAAGCTGCGCGACGCGCACAAGCGGACGTTTGCCTGGCTGGAAAACGCCGGCACGATTCACTACGCGATTGCCGCGGCGTGCGACACGATCCTCATGACGGACCTCGGCTCGCTTGATCTGCCGTCGCTTTCGATTATGACGCTGCATTTTCGCGACGCGATGGAACTGCTTGGAGCGAAGGCCAGCTACGCGCGCACAGGCGATTTCAAAGGCGCGGTCGAGCCGTTTACGCTTTCGGAGATGAGCGACCAGTTGCGCGCGCACTACAAGGAAATGCTCGTCTCGATGAACGATGCGCTCCTGGACCAGATTTGTGCCGGGCGTAAACTGAGCCGCGAACAGCTCCGCAAGATTCAGTCCGACCGCCTGTTCACGCCGTCGGCGGCGCAACAGGCGAAGCTGGTTGATGCCGTCGTCCCGTTCGGCACGTCACGCGAGAACGTGGTTAAGCTGATCGGACAGGACGTGACCTGGGTCGAGCCGCAGAGGACCAGGCCCAAACAACTTTCGTTTTTCGAGCTGATGGGCAAGTTGATGGGCGGCGCACCAGAGCGCAAAGCGAACAAACCCGCAGTCGCCGTTTTGCACCTCGATGGCCAGATCGTGGACGGGGAACGCGAAATGCCTGAGTTGCTGGTGTCCGGGCCGATGGTGAAAGCGATCAACGAGCTCGAATCGGACGACAACGTGCGCGCCGTGGTGGCGCGCATCAATTCACCAGGCGGCTCGGCCACGGCGAGCGAGGCGGTGCGCAGGGCGCTGGAAAGACTGGCGGCGAAGAAACCGCTCGTGGTGTCGATGGGATCCATGGCGGCGTCCGGCGGTTACTGGATTTCATGTGTGGGCAAGCCGGTCTATTCCGAAGCGGAAACGCTCACCGGCTCCATCGGCGTGTTCGCGCTGAAGCTGAGCTTCGGGCCGTTCCTGAAGAAAATCGGCATCAAGGTGGAGAGCGTGACGCTGGATGAATCGGCGAGCGCCATGGCGATTGACCGCGGTTGGGCGCCGGGCGAGCAGGAGCGGATGCAGGGCTTCGTGGACGATATTTACGATAGGTTTCTTAAACTGGTCGCAAGTTCGCGGAAACTCAAGATCGAGCAAGTGTCGGCGATTGCCGGCGGACGGGTCTGGTCCGGTGCGCAGGCGCAGAAGCTCGGCCTGGTGGACAAGCTGGGCGGCCTGGACGACGCGCTGGCCGCGGTCGCGCGCGAAGCCGGGCTGGAACCGGGCTATCAAGTCATCCATCGGCCGCGGAAGAAGAATTTCTTTGAATTGTTCGATTTGTTCGACGAATCGACGGATGAAATCAAGAGCTCGCTCAACCGGGAGGCGAGGAAATGGTTGCGCGAAGCTGGATTTGGTTTGTCCGTTCCGTTAAATCTGGTGCGCGAAAGCATTTCGGGTCAGGCGCAGAGGATTTGGCTCTTGGCGCCGACGGAGATGGTGATACGCTGACTTTTTTTTGAAAGTGGAACAGGCTTCCAGCCTGTTTCTGGGTGGGCCGGAGTCTGCCCACTTTTGAGATACGTTTGTAGAAACCGAAGTCGTTTTCAGATGCAACCGACTCAGAATTTACACGTAAAGGAAATCGTTCGGCTGCTTCCGCCGCGCGCGTTGAAGGAGGAATTTTCAATGACCGAACGGGCGAACCAGACGGTCGTCGAGGGCCGCGAAGCCGTGAGACGCATTTTGCGCCAGGAAGACCCGCGTCTGCTGCTGATCGTCGGCCCGTGCTCCATTCACGACGTGGACGGTGCGCTGGAATACGCGCAGCGGCTCAGCCGCCTGCGCGAGGAACTGGCCGACCAGCTTGAGATTATCATGCGCGTCTATTTCGAGAAACCGCGGACGACCATTGGCTGGAAGGGGCTGATTAACGACCCGCATCTCGACGGCTCCTACGACATTGAAGCCGGCTTGAAGAAAGCGCGGAAATTGCTCCTGCAAATCACCGGAATGGGTCTGCCGTCGGCGACCGAATTTCTCGATCCCATCGTGCCGCAATACATCGCCGACTTGGTGAGTTGGGCCGCGATCGGCGCGCGCACGACGGAATCGCAGACCCACCGCGAGATGGCCAGCGGCTTGTCGATGCCCGTCGGATTCAAAAACGCGACCGATGGCAGTCTGCAAATCGCCATCGACGCGATGACCTCGGCGCGAGCGCCGCACAGTTTTCTTGGCATCGACCAGGATGGGGTCACCAGCATCATTCGCACGACGGGCAATCCGGACGGCCACGTCGTTCTGCGTGGCGGCCGGCTGCAAACGAATTACGACTCTGCAAGCATCGCCACCGCTGTCGCGACGTTAAAGAAAGCGGCTTTGCCATCGGTGCTGATGGTGGACTGCAGCCATGCCAACTCCGGCAAACAACACGCGCGACAGGAAGAGGTCTGGAAGAGCGTCGTCAACCAGCGCGCCGCCGGAAACCCGGCGTTGATCGGCCTGATGGTCGAGAGTTACTTGGAGGAAGGCAGCCAACCGATGGCGAAAAATCCGACGGAATTGTGTCACGGTGTGTCCCTCACCGATGCGTGCGTCGGCTGGGAAACAACGGAGCGAATGCTCCGTCACGGGCACGAAGCGATGTGTAAAGCAACAACCGAAGCTTAGACCGGCCGCCAAACGTCAAGGAAGAAAGCCCCTAACAATGGCGCGCAGGAGGTGTCTTTCCGGGCTGCAACTCAAGTTCTACCGCCGACCCGCAGATTGCCCGTAAGCCGTGAGCCCAAATGATTCCCAAGAGGGCCAGGATAGGATTTTCTGCAGATCGGCCACTCCGAGGTTTGAAAACTCGGAGGTCTCACAATTCCCACAGAGTCAAGAAAAGGCGCGAGCGGACAAAGGTGTCTTTTTTCGGAACTTTTTCCTTTCCTGGTTGTCAAATCGTATCAGCTAAAGGCGTAAGGCGGAATCTTGTTGAATAAAACCTAAGTCGTTTTAGGATGCGGATTAATTCACCATTAGCTGGGGGTTTAGCCACGCCCTTGTCGACAGATGAGCAATTCCGAAGAGAATTCAGAAGAGAACCGCGGCCAGATGCTTCAGGATCGGGGATTTCTTCGTGAGCGGCATGGTACGGAAAGGCGCCTTGAGAGTCTTGCCAAACTCAACGTATCTCCGCAGGCCCTTCGCGCCCTCCCCTCCGATTTCGTAAGGAGCCACCGCATTCTGCCTTTCGAGATCAGCAACGGCACGATTCACATCGCGACGGCCGATCCCGGCAACCAGCGAGTAATCGATGACATCCGGCTTCTGAGCGGTCTGGAGGTGCAGGAGTCCGTAGCGTCGGCTTCGGAGATTCTGGAGAAGATTGCCGAGTGCTACCAGGTGACGGTTGAGAAGATGGTCGAAAACCTCCGTCCGGAGCATGGTTCCAACGGCGAGAGCAAGAACCTGCACGATATCGAGGGGATGGCCAATGAGCCTACGGTTATCAATCTGGTCAACCTCATCATTTCCACGGCCTTGCGGGAACGGGCCAGCGATATTCATTTGGTGCCTTTCGAAGAGACGCTTCAATTGCGGTACCGGATTGACGGCCTCCTGCAAGAAAAGCCGCCGCCGCCCAAGCAACTTCACGCCGCGTTGGTGTCCCGCATCAAAATCATGGCGGACATGAACATAGCCGAGCGGTTCATGCCGCAGGATGGCCATATTCAGATCCATCACCGTGGCACCCGGGTGGACATTCGCGTGGGAACCATGCCGACCATTTACGGGGAAAGCCTGGTGCTGCGACTTCTGGAAAAAGGCGCGAAGTTGCTCACGCCACAGGAACTGGGGCTTGATGCGGAACGGTCGGCTTTGCTGTCGCGGCTGGTTGAAAAGCCGCACGGGCTTTTCCTGGCGACCGGCCCCACCGGCAGCGGCAAAACCACCACGCTCTACTCCATCCTCCAAGGCATTTATACGCCCGAATTGAAGATCCTTACCATCGAGGACCCGGTCGAATACGAGCTGCCTGGTGTGGCGCAAATTCCAGTCCGCCCGACGCGGAATTTCACCTTCGCCAACGGCCTGCGCTCGATTCTCCGTCAGGATCCCGACGTGGTGATGGTGGGTGAAATCCGGGATTCGGAGACGGCGGAGATCGCCATCCGGGCCGCCCTCACGGGGCACCAGGTTTTCAGCACCCTTCACACGAACGATTCGACCGGCGCGGTGACGCGACTGCTGGACATGGGGGTGGAAGCATTTCTGATTTCCTCTTCCCTGGAAGGAGTTTTGGCGCAACGGCTGGTTCGTAGAATATGTCCCCACTGCCGGGTCGAATCGCCCGTGCCCACGGCCGTGCGGGACAAACTGGAAGCCCTGGGAGCCAGGCGGATTGAAGGCGTCTTCTATCGCGGGAATGGATGCGAAGAATGTCGCGGCACCGGGTATCGGGGTCGAATCGGCATCTTCGAACTGCTGCCGATCAGCCCTGAGCTGAGGGACCTCATTCTCCAGAAACGGTCGAACGCAGAGCTCAAAACGACCGCGCAGAAGACCATGGTGACCATGCACCAGGACGCCTTGCAGAAGGCAGCCGAAGGCATCACCAGCCTGGAAGAAATCTTAAGAGTTTCTTCGGGAGACTTGCTGGAATGAACGCGTTTCGCTACCAGGCGATCGAGGCAAACGGCCTTCCCGCCAAAGGCGTGATCGAGGCGGAGGATCGAAAGACCGCGCTGCAACAGCTGGGCAAGCGTGGCTTGTTCCCATCGAGCCTTGAGGCTTGTTCAACTGCGGTTGAGGCCACGACTTCGGCCGCACGGATGCCGGACGCCACGACTTCAAAAATTCGCTTCGGAGCTCGGGTCAGAAGGCGGGAAATTACCGCTTTTACCCGAGAGTTGGGAGCGCTTCTGGGGGCGAGCATCCCCATTCCTCAGGCGCTGGACGGACTGGGCGAGGGGGAGGGGAATCCTGCCCTGAGAAAGGTGGTTCTGAGCGTCGCCGATTCGGTTCGGAAAGGCGCTTCCTTGTCCGCGGCTTTAGAGGAACATCCGCGGCAGTTCAGCAAACTTTACGTCAGCATTGTTCGGGTGGGAGAAGAGGCCGGTGTGCTTCCCCAGGTGATGGCTGACCTGGCCGAATTCCTCGAACATGAAGACGAGGTGCGCAGCGAAGTCGTGACTGCGGTTTCCTACCCGGCGTTCGTCCTCGGCTTCGGTGTCTTCACGGTGGTGATCCTCCTGACCGTGGTGCTGCCCCGTCTCTTCGGCATGCTTCAGGAGATGCTCCAGATTCTTCCCCTGCCCACTCTGATTCTGCTGAAAATCAGCGGATTCCTTCACCACCATTGGCCCTGGATGACAGTGGGGGTTGCGGGCTTGATCGCCGGTTTACGCTGGTATCTTCGCTCGCCCCAAGGCGCAGAAGTTTGGGACCGATTGAAGTTGAACCTTCCGGTGATGGGATCGGTCCTGCGCGCGGCCGCATTGAGCCGGTTTTCCAGAACCCTGGGCACACTGGTGAGAAGCGGCGTTTCCCTGCTCCCCGCGCTGAAAATTGTTGAGAACACCATTGGCAACCTGGTGCTGGCTAAACTGATTTCGCAGGTTGCGGAGGAGACCCGCGGTGGAGATTCGCTCGCGACTCCTCTGCGCAAATTCGGCGTTTTTCCAAAAACGGTGATCCAAATGATCGACGTGGGGGAAGAAACCGGAAAGTTGGATGAAATGCTGCTCAAAGTAGCGGACATCGAAGAACGTCAGATGCGAGCGCGAACGAAGACGTTGATCTCGCTGCTGGCGCCGGCCTTGATTCTGCTCGTGGGGGCGCTGGTGGGGTTCATGGTGATCGCTCTGTTGCTCCCCATCTTCAAGATGAGCCGGGCGATCCATTGAGCATTTCAAAGGAATGGAAGGATGATCCCATGAAAAAGCCTTTGCTCCAGAACGGATCGCGCGGATTCACCTTGATCGAAATCATGGTGGTGGTCGTCATTCTCGGTATTCTGGCCGCGACCATCATTCCCCAGTTCATCGGCACAACCCACGACGCCAAAGTCGGCGCGGCCAAGTCCAATATCGCGGAGCTGGAGAATTCTCTCGAAAGGTTCCATATCCACCTGGACCGATACCCGACCACGGAAGAAGGATTGAAGGCTCTGGTGGAGGCCCCCTCGAGCGAAGACAAGAATTGGCGCGGACCGTATATCAAGATGCTCCGAACGGATCCCTGGGGAAACCCTTTCCAATACAGATACCCGGGAGTTCATCACTCCTCAAGCTTTGACCTCTGGTCGAGAGGAGCCGATGGAGCGGATGGCGGCGAGGGTGAAGGCGCGGATATCGGTAATTGGTAAATATGAGGCTGATTCATCCCAATCCCGCGCGAAATCCCGGTTTCACCTTGATGGAGCTCATGGTCGTGCTTGTTCTCATCGGGATCATGACCGCCCTGATCATTCCCGAATTGAAGGGCACCTATGAAGATGCTGTACTGCGCTCCAGCAGCCGGGAGCTGGTTAACGTCTTCAATCTCGCGTACAGTCGCGCGGTCTCGATCAACCAACTCCATCGTGTCCGGCTCGACAGACATTCCGGCCGATATCTGGTAGAAAGACGCGCCAACGGAGGCGAGACGGGCGTTCATTTTGTTCCACTCCGGGATGTGCCGGGGTGCGAGGGCAAAATAGACGCCCGCATCTCCATCAGTTTCCAGAAGCCGGGTGAAGAAATCACCGAGTCGGCTGATCGGGATGGAACGGTCGATTCCGGGGACGGCATCCGGGCCGAGAATCGAGACGATGCCATCGGCTTTTATCCCGACGGGACCGCCGATCCGGGGGAGATCGTTCTTCAGGACCGCGATGGTTTCCGCCTGGCCTTGCGCATTAACCCTGCTACCGCTCGGGTCCGGCTGGTCGAGCTGGAACGGAGGTAAGCCGCATGCACCGGAACGCAGGATTCTCTTTGGTGGAAATCATGTGTGCCATCCTGGTTCTGGGAATCGCGCTGGTCGGCCTGACTGAAGGAATCACCAACGCCCTGAGTTCTGCCAAGGATTCCGAGCTGCAAACAGCCGCGGCTCTCGTTGCTGCCGGTCAGCTCGAAACACTCCGGGCCGAAGGATACATTGTGGATGGAGATACAGAGGGTGAGTGCGGAGAGGTCCTGCCGCTCTACCGATG
>QHOP01000232.1 GCA_003219345.1 Verrucomicrobiota bacterium | reverse complement strand
ACACAGATTGAAAAGCATCACAGCAATGAAAGTCGAATCACTCTACATCGGCCAAAAGGTCAGGCACCCGCAGTACGGCACCGGCGTCGTGACGGCGATCACCGAGCAAAGCGTTGACATCCAATTTAACGACCTCAAGCGTACCCTGGCGCCGCAGACCAGCGAGATTCAACCCGCTGAAGCGCAGGCGACGTTCACCGGCCTGGACATTCCCCTCGCTCAGTTCGTCGAACAAATCGTCACGAGTGTTGTTGACAAGCTTGGACTGGACAAACCTGAGGCCGTCGTCCGGGAACTTGGGGCCCGCTGGCGCGGCGGCAAACTGGTTTTGAAACCATCGGACCAAAATCTTCAGGCAAAGGAAGTCGAGTTGGAAGTCTTCTTCCACAAAATTGTCATGATCCGAAACAACCTTCGGGTGTTGGAGCAGAAGATTAACGGCAGTGAAACGCTTTCCTCCGCTGACAAATTCGACTGGCAGCAGTACATCACCCGGTGTTACGGCTCGATGACGACGTTCAACGTGCTGTTCAAGGAAAAGGAAGACCAGTTCTCTACGAAAGCGGAATAAAGCGACCGGAAGGGCCGGCGCGCCTGTTGACTGACGCCCTCAGCGGGAACGGAGATAACAATACACGAGAGTCAACGCCATCATCGCTGCCGCCCCCCAGAACTGCGCTCGGCAAACCAACGATTCGCGCCGGGCGCTTCGCACTCGTTCCGAGAGGAACTGGAGCGACTGAAAAAATGCCGCTTCGGCGGCCTTCAATTCACGCCACTCCTTCGCCTTTTGATCTTCGTTCATCCGACCCTCCGTAGCTTAGAGTAACGTCGCTGCATAATCAAACTCCCCGAACGACCGGACAACGTTGCAGTCGTTTCACCCCTTCCGGCTTGGACGCAGATTCCACTGTGATACGGTGGCCGTGTGCGTTCCCTCGTTCAGCCACACGTTCTGAAGGCGGCTGCCGTCGGAGCGGCAATGACATCGCTGGCGAGTTATCCGCGGCTGATTTTGTGGACGGAGCGGCCGCACCAGCTTTGGTTCCTGACGCTGACGCTTGCCTGGGCGTCGTTTATACTGTGGAGCTTTGTTTTTGCCTGGCACTCCAAGTACACGCAACGGCCTGTCCTCGTCGTCAGAACCAATCTGCGGCTTTGGGGCATTGCCACCGTCGCCGGCCTGATCGGCGCATCAGTCCTCGCACGGTTCATTGACCCGGTCCTGCGGCCGCTCGTTCCTGACGATTACCCGGCCACCGTTGAATCGTGGTTGGCGATGACACTTTTCCTGTTGGCCTTTGACCAGCTCTTCCTTTGCCTTGCGCCGTTCGCCTTCTTTCTGCGACTCAGTCACCGTCCAGGCATCGCGGCCAGCCTGACCGTGTTGTTCGGAGTTTTCCTGGTTTATTTGAAGGCGCGGGCCTGGCCCGGCCAGTTTTCACCGGCCTTTATCCTTGAGTTGTTCGCCTGGCGGGTGGTCGCGGGTTTCCTGTCGGTTTCGTTTTTTCTCAAAGGCGGCGCGCTTTTAACGATGGGCTGGATTTTCCTGTTGCAGCTTCGTCACCTGATTTATATCTGGACGGTGGCGAACTAACCCGAAGCGTTGGAGGGTTCAAGGGTTTGGTCGCAAACCGGACCGCACCCATTACTCTGCGAACAAGCTGTTTACCATCGCCAGCAATGAGTTTGTCGTGTAGGGCTTCGGCAGAATTCTATCAGGCCGAAACGGATACTTTTCGATCTCCTGGTCCAGAACGTTGGCGCTCGCGGCGATGACTTTGAGGGTGGGAAGGATCAATTTGCATCGGTGAATCAACTCCAGCCCGTTGATGCCGGGCATTTGAAAGTCACTGATCAAGAGGCGGGGCTGCGCCTGGCCGGATTCCAGAACCGAGAGGGCTTTCAATGGATCGGAAAACACGTGCGTCTCATACCCTGCCTTGGTCAGGAAAATGCTGATCATTTCCCCCAGGAATTCGCGGATTAAGCAAGAGCAGACCATAAGCGAGCGCCACGGTCAACGTCAAAGATTCTAATAACGCAGGACCGAGGGATTTCCGCATTGAAAAGCCCCGCTCAAATCGCCGGAAGAGCGTTTTGAATGGACAGAGCACGGGTCGTTTTGATTAGGTCAATGCCGAAACTCTCAACCCAAACCAATGCTATGTCCCTTTTTCTGGCTGAACTCATCGGCACCATGATCCTGGTCATTCTTGGCGATGGCGTTGTCGCCAACGTGGTATTGAACAAAACGAAGGGCCAGAACTCCGGCTGGATTGTGATCACCACCGGCTGGGCGCTCGGAGTAGCAGTGGCCGTTTACTGCGTCGTTGCGATCAGCGGCGCGCACCTAAATCCTGCGGTCACCCTTGGCCTGGCGGCGATTGGAAAATTCTCGTGGGGCCTCGTGCCGACTTATATTCTTGCCCAGGTCACAGGCGCGGTGATCGGCGCCATCGTGGTGTGGCTCGCCTACTTTCCGCACTGGAAGGAAACCGATAACGCCGGCTCGAAGCTGGCGGTCTTCTGCACCAGGCCGGCGATCCGAAGGATTCCGATGAACCTGATTACTGAGATCATTGGCACGTTCGTGTTGGTGTTGGGCGTTCTGGCGATCCTTTCTCCGGGCAATCTGGTGCCGAATTCCGGTTTCGACAAAGGCTTCGGTCCCTTTCTCGTGGGCGTGCTGGTCTGGTCGATTGGACTCTCGCTCGGCGGCCCGACCGGTTACGCAATCAATCCCGCCCGCGACTTCGGCCCGCGCCTGGCGCATTTCTGCTTGCCGATTGCCGGCAAGGGAGACTCCAACTGGAACTATGCCTGGGTGCCGATTGTCGGCCCGATCATCGGCGGCATTGCGGGCGCGTGGTTTTACAAGCTGTTGTGGAACCCCGCGTAGGGCGGCACTGAAAAAAACATGAAGGCGACAAGATGAATGTTCCAAACCCTGGTAGGGCGGGATGTCCCCAGTCCGCCGCGGCGCGGTGAGGACACCGCGCCCTACCCATTAACGGTGCCGCTTTCTTTCGAGAGGACAGCCCGATGAAATATATTCTGGCCCTGGATCAGGGAACCACCAGTTCGCGCGCGATCATTTTCGATCACGCCGGCTCCATCAAAGCGGTGGCGCAAAAGGAGTTTCCGCAAATTTTTCCAGAGCCCGGCTGGGTCGAACACAACGCCAACGACATCTGGTCCACTCAAGCGGGAGTCGCCGCGCAAGCCCTCGCCCAGGCCGCCCTGACGCCGGCTGATATCGCAGCCATCGGCATTACGAATCAGCGTGAGACCACGGTGGTCTGGGAACGAAAGACGGGGAAACCGATCTGCAATGCCATCGTCTGGCAGGACCGGCGCACGGCCGCCGGGTGCGATCGACTCAAAGCCCGCGGGCTGGAAAAGTTGATCCGCAAAAAGACCGGGTTGGTATTGGACGCCTATTTCTCCGGCACCAAACTCCAGTGGATCCTGCAACACGTGCCCGGCGCCCGTGCCAGGGCCAACGCGGGCGAACTGGCCTTTGGCACCGTGGACTCCTGGCTGGTCTGGAATCTGACCGACGGCAGGAAGCACGTGACCGACGCGAGCAATGCCTCCCGCACGCTGCTGCTCAGCATCAAGACCGGCGATTGGGACGACGAATTGCTCGAGATCTTCGGAGTGCCGCGTTCGGTCCTGCCGGAAGTTCGTTCGTCGAGCGAGGTGTATGGCCAGGCATCTCATTTTTCTCCGTCGATTCCCATCGCCGGGATCGCTGGAGATCAGCAGGCGGCGCTCTTCGGGCAGGTTTGCAATCGGCCCGGCATGGTGAAGAACACTTACGGCACCGGCTGCTTCATGTTGATGAACACCGGCAGCAAACCCATCCCGTCGAAAAACAATCTGCTCACCACCATCGCCTGGCGGATCGGCGGCCGCACTGAATACGCGTTGGAAGGAAGCATCTTCATCGCCGGCGCCGTGGTCCAATGGCTGCGGGATGGCTTGGGCATCCTCAAATCGTCCGCTGAAGTCGAAGCGCTCGCGGCGCAGGTAACCGATACCGGGGGAGTTTATCTGGTGCCGGCCTTTGCTGGATTGGGCGCGCCACATTGGGACCAATATGCTCGCGGAGTGATCGCCGGCATCACGCGCGGCACCAAAGCCGCCCATATCGCGCGCGCCGCTCTCGAAGGCATCGCTTACCAGGTCATGGATGTCCTCCACGCGATGGAGGCGGACGCCGGCATTCGATTGAAGGAACTGCGGGTGGATGGCGGCGCCTGCGCCAACAATCTCCTCATGCAATTCCAATCCGACCTGCTCGGTGTTCCGGTCGTGCGCCCCAAGGTTTCGGAAACGACGGCCCTCGGCGCGGCCTACCTTGCGGGATTGGCCGTAGGTTTTTGGAAAGACCAGCCGGAAATCGCCAGCCAATGGCAGGTGGATTGTCGCTTTGTTCCCGCCATGAAACCCGCCACGCGAAAACAGCTCTGCGCCGGCTGGACAAAGGCTCTGGCGCGCGCCAAAGCGTGGGAGTTTAAGGAATGACGAAATCCGAATGACGAATGCCGAAGGAATACCGAAATTCAAATGTCGAGTGGAACGCAGCAGCGACAAGG
The DNA here is from genome assembly GCA_003219345.1 of Verrucomicrobiota bacterium. Lineage (GTDB taxonomy): Bacteria > Verrucomicrobiota > Verrucomicrobiia > Limisphaerales > AV2 > AV2. Next base: position 6,498 of record QHOP01000232.1, on the reverse strand, counting down.
TCCTGATTGCCAGAAGTCATTTCCAACTCGCGGTAGGGTCGGCGCGCTGCGCCGACCGGACGCCGCAGCGCGTCCCTGCCATTTCGGAAAATTTATTTTGGCAACCGCTATAGTCCAGAACACCTATTCAGCGGGTTCCAATTCTGGTTGGAGTTTCGGCAATTCGGATTTTTTTCGTCATTAGTCATTCGTCGTTTGGATTTTCGTCAAGCCCGCAACCATACGACTCGACGGGCCTTATGCCACGATCCCCATCACCGGATTGCCTTCCGAAATGAGCACCGGCCTGTCGCCCGCGCCGCGAACCTCCGTGTGCGGATCGATTCCCAGCAGATAGTAAATCGTCGCAGCCAGATCGTCGGGGCGGACCGGGTCTTTGATCGGATAAGAGGCTGTCTTGTCCGATTCGCCATAGACGAAACCCCGCTTTACCCCGCCTCCCGCCAGCAACACCGTGTAACAGTCCGGCCAATGATCGCGGCTCGCTTTCTCGTTGATCTTCGGTGTGCGACCGAACTCGCCCATCCACACCACGAGGGTGGTGTCCAAAAGCCCGCGCTGATCCAGCTCCTCCAACAGCGTCGGCAAGGTCTGATCGGTCATGGGCAGGTGATACTTCTCCAGCACCGGAAACATCTTTTTGTCGTTGTTCCCGTGTGTGTCCCAGCCGCTGCCCACGTCCCCGCCGATGTTCGGCGAAAAATAGGCCGTGACGAACTTCGTCCCCGCTTCCACCAGCCGTCGGGCGAGCAGACAGCTTTGCCCGTAGGTCGTGCGCCCGTAGCTGTCGCGCACCGCATCCGGTTCGGCAGAGAGGTTGAAGGCTTCGCGCAATTTCGGGGAATCGAGCATCGCCAGCGCCTTTTCGTAATAGGCATCCATCCCGAGCGCCTGCGCCGAGTGCTCCAGCAGACTCGATTGCTTATCAATGATTTTTTGGATCGAGCGCCGGTGCATGAGCCGTTCATAGGTAATGCCGGCAGGCAGGTTCAACTCCGGCAGTTTGAAATCCGCTTTGTTAGGATCCCGCGTGACCAGCAGAGGGTCGTGCACCTTCCCCAGGAAACTCGCCCCTTGACCCGGCGTGATCGTGCCATCGCCGATGACCCACGGCAGCGCCACAAACGTCGGCAGCGCCCCGCTGACCGGCGCCAGATCATCCACGACCGACCCGTAGGCCGGGAACAGCTCCGGCGAATCGCGCAGCGTGATGTCGTCCACCGGCGGCGCGTGACCCGTGAGCGCGTAGTAGGACGCCGGGTTGTGGTTGTGCATGTGATGGCGCATGGAGCGAATCAGCGTCACTTTGTCCATCACTTTGCACAGCCGCGGCAAATGCTCGCTGATCGCGATGCCGTCCGCCTTCGTCGAAACCGGCTTGTGCGAGCCGCGAATGCCTTCCGGCGCCTCGGGCTTCATGTCGAACATGTCGATGTGACTCGGCCCGCCGAACTGGTGGAGGAAAATCACCGATTTGGCTCGTGGCTTTGGGAGATTCCGCGTTCCGCGTTCCGCATTCCGCGTTTCCTCGGCCTCGAGCAACTTTGGAAGGCTTAATCCCAGCAAGCCCAGTCCGCCCACCTTCAGCGCGTGGCGGCGGGAAAAGCGCGTCTCGTGAAATCCCGCGCAGGCGAAGGAATGTTTCGGCGCAGTCATAATGGCTTCGGTCACGCAAGTTACCAAAAGCTCTGGACGGCATAAAGGCTAAAGTCATTCAAGAGTTTTCTGGGAAATTCGCTTCAGAACGGTTAGAAGCGACGTCGTGTGAAGATCCGCGAGATCAAATGTGCCGGTTTGCGTGGAGCGACGCCGGAAGGCGGATGGAGCAATGAACTGCGGCCTGAGGATTGCGTTCACACTTTGGTTGCTGTCCACACCGACGAGGGCCTGCTAGGACTGGGCAGCGTTTTCAGCAACGATCAGCTCGTGCGCGCGGCGCTGGCGGTTTTGGAACCGCTTTATCGCGGTGAGAATGCGCTGGAGCCGGAGCGCGTGAGCGAGAAGCTGCACCAAAACACTTTTTGGCTCGGACGCGGCGGTTCCATCACCCATGCCATCAGCGGCATTGACATCGCGCTTTGGGACTTGCTGGGCCAGGCCGCAGGCCAGCCGGTGGGCCGGTTGTTGGGGGGACGCTATCGTGAGCGCGTGAAGCCCTACGCTTCTGTTCTCATGCAACAACCCGAACCGCTCGCCGATCATCTGCGCGCCATCAGGGCAAAAGGATTTCGGCGGGAAGCCGTCGGCCCGGACTCGCTGCTGATGGTGGATGCCGGCGGCAGCGATGCCTTCTGGTCTCAAGGCTACAAGTGGGCACTGCAAACGGCGGAGATGCTGGCGGACTACCATGTGACCTGGTTTGAAGAACCACTTCGACCGGATGCGATGAATGATTACGTCGAATTGCGCCGCCGGGCGCCGGTTCCCATCGCCGGCGGCGAGGTCCTGACACGCCGACAATCGTTTCAGCCCTGGTTGCAAGCGGGCGCTTTTGATATTGTGCAACCGGACGTGACGAAAGTGGGCGGCATCAGCGAGGAACGACGTATCGCCTGGATGGCTCAGGAAAACGGGGTTCGGTTCGTCCCGCACGGATGGAACACAGCAGTCGGGTTGGCGGCCGATTTGCAATTGGCATCCGCTTTTCCAGACACCGATCTGGTGGAATATCTGACGGGTTCTCCGTTCATTGACGAGATCGCGCTTGGTGGTTGGCGTCTGGACAGCGAGGGGATGCTTCCGATTCCTGCGCTACCGGGCTTGGGATTGAAGCTGAATTCAGACGCTCTGGCAAAATACACGGGCGGGGCAAGACTGTTGGATTGAAGGGTTGCAAGCCCGATCGCCGTAACGACCCATTTCATAAACTTGGAATGGAGAGGGACGAATCCATCGCGTCGTAGCCGCCGCCAAAGCATTTCCTCATCCGTGTTTATCCGTGGTTGTACAAACAGTACCGTTAGTTCCGCATTGCCACGCTCGTCAGAGGCGATTAACAGGTTGGGCATGAAACCGCGGAAACGAACGAGAGCGTCACGCGCTGCCACCGAATTCCGTTACGAAAAACTGACCTGGCCCGAAATCAACGACGCCGTGGACCTCGGCAAGGTCTGTGTGGTCCCCTGCGGGGCGGTGGAACAGCACGGCGCCCATCTGCCGCTCGATGTGGATATCGTCTGCCCCACCGGGATCGCTCGCGGCGCCGGCCGGCTGATTCCGGATAAGATGCTCGTGCTTCCCACCGTTTGCTACGGCTACACCGGCCACGTCATGGATTTTCCCGGCACCATCAACAATCACTACCAACACTTCATCGACCACGTGCTCGACATCACGAAATCGCTGGCTTACCACGGTTTCAAAAAAATCCTCCTGCTCAACGGCCATGGTTCCAACATGCCGAACCTCGACCTGGTCGCCCGCCGCACCAACCTGGAAACCGATGCCGAATGCATCCTTTGCGGGTGGTGGAACCTGCTCACGGTGGACAAGCAATTCCTGTCCCGCTGGCGGCAGAGCAAGTTTCCCGGTGGCTGCGCGCATGCCTGTGAATTGGAGACCTCGTTGTATCTTTTTCTGGACGGTGACAACGTGCGCAAAGACCGGATCAAGAGCGGTGTGATCAGCTTTAACGAAGAGAACAGCCCGTTCAATTGGGTGGACCTTTTCGCCGCTGGGCCGGCGACGCTCATCTCCTGGACCAGCAGTTACAGTGAGACGGGTGTTTTGGGTGACGCGGAATTGGCCAGCGCCGATAAAGGCAAACGCGCCTACGAAGAAGCCGTCAAGCAACTCGTGCGTTTTATCAACTGGTTCAAGGACCGGCCGAAAGACCAGCGCAGCGATCGCCATCGCAGGAAGCCGACCATGCCCATGCCCTGGAACCAGAAGTCCCTGTAGCATCCGAGGTGACAAGGCTCTATTTTTTTGGCGCGCCGAAAAAGTGCTTGCGGCGTAGCCGAACCAAACCCAAGCCTCCGCAACAACGCTGGCGACAAAGCAATTGAACTCGTAGCAGCCGACGTAAGGAGGCTCTAACTCAATTCCGCGTTCCGCACTCCGCGTTCCGCGTTTAAAAAGTGAGCCTCCTTACGTCGGCTGCTACCGGATAGGAGGGCGACGGATTTTCTCCGCGTCCGGGTGCTTCGCCTGACCGTACAGCTTCCAGAACTTCGGCCAGAAATCGTCTTGGAGCGGATGGAGCGTCGGGTAGCCGGGCACGACTGCGCCGTTGAACGTCCATTCCGTCGGATGCTTCACCAGTTCTGCTCGCAGCGGATTTTCCAGGATGTAATTGCAGACTCGGACGAAGGCGTTCCGTCGCCGCTCTTCTTCCTTGAGCACGTGGTCGTGCGCTTGCTGTTGGAATTTCTGCGGCGCGAGTTTGGGTTCAAGATGCGTTCGCAGGAAGGCCATGCCATTGAGTTGGTCGGAATCCGGCCGCAGCCCCATCCAAACCAAGTGCAGATGATCGGGCAGAAGGCAGTAGGTCGGGCAGAATAATCGCTCACGTGCGGCGGTGTGGAGCAGCATCTCGCGGAACGCCGAGTGGAACCGCTCGTCCAGCCAGCCTTCTCGACGGTGTGAGATGGGAAGCGTCCAGTGAACTACGGCGTCGCCTTGGTAGTATTCGCGCGGCAGGCGCGGGAGATAAAAGCGCCGATTCAGGTTTGGTTCGTTCATTGCGAGGCCGGAATCGTATCTGCCGGGCGGTTGGGAATCCAGAGCTGCGTGTTCATTTCGTAGCAGCCGACGTAAGGAGGCTCTGACTGAAAGCCCGACAACCAAATTGAAGTGGGTCTCGTGACCTCGACTGCTACCAGGCGACGAAGTTTATTCTCCGGTGGTGGCGTCAAGGCTGGCCGCTTCCGGGATTTCGTCCGCCGGCAAGCCAGTTGGTGGGCTGGCTCGCGGTCCCCCGCGCCGACTTTTCGCGAAGGTTTGAAGGTTCTTCTCGCTCGTACGGAGGAGCCAAGTGCTCCGCTTCTCAGGGAGACTCAGCGTGAATTTCATCAATGACTTGGCGTCCGCTGTCCTTCACTCTATGAATAGCGAAATTGGGGAGGGCCGCGAAGTCGTACCGGACCTTCTGCAACGCGTAAACGAAGCGGTGAGTTAAATTAGCGATGCGATGGTCGAACAGAACGACGTTTGTTCCTCGCTCCAGACCGCTTCGGTATGCGAGGCCATCAAACCCTTCCGCCCTGAAGGTTTCTGCAAGAATTTGTGTTGGCAGATAGGCGCTCTCCTGATCCTCTCGGTTCACCGGTCGACCAAAGGCTCTGCTGATATCGTTCCATACGTATTGATCAATTTTTTCTGGTGAATGGCTTTCTTCAAAAAGCCGCACGCCTAGGTCCTCTGGCCCAGCCTGACAGACAACGATATTGATATCTTTCTGAATCTCGAAAATGGCGAGAGTCAACGATTCTCCGACCCAAGGGCGCATCTCAGCCAGCGCCGTCCGTTCATCGGTTGCCAGATAGAGGTACGCAAAGCCCGAAGGATTAGCTCGTCCACCGCGCTTTATGTACATTGGGTCTGGGACCATCCGGGTGACAGACAAAGGGCATTCTGCCTTGATGCCCATTTCATCTTCCGGGGCAAACTCAGAACCAACTTGAGCGCGGTAAAAGCCGCGACCGGCCTTTAGAACGCGGGCGCGGGCGTGGCTGGCCACTCTGACCGCGGCCAAGAAACTCCCAGCTTTCCCATCGAAAATAAAGCGACGCTCTGATCTGACTGTCCGAGCGAAATCCCAAAATGAACGTTCCGATTCAAAAGCATTCATCGAGAGGACCAACGCAACATTGCTCTTTCACCCGGATGGGCTGCGCCTTCGGCATCTTCCCACTCGACGAGGACTTTGATGTCAATGTTCGCTCGCTGTGCCAGCCGAAGGGATCGCTGCCAACACTGATTTGCGTCCATGCCTCGCACCCATAGGCTTGTGCCATCAATCTGCCGGAAATGCCCCTATCCAGGATTCTGGTCTTTTGCGCCTGCGATCTGTTCCAAGACAGCAAATGCGACGCCTTTTTGGCTCGACGTTCTCACTGCGCAGTCAACCAACTCCCTCCAATTGGATACGCGTGCTAGTCCAAAATTTCCCTCCAAGATGTGCGTGTAAAACAGGCTCCCGGGATCTTCCGGGCTTAACTCACGCGTCCCGACCGAGGCAGGCGGAGCTACGTATGGCTGGATCGGACCGACCCAAATTTTGGATGCGATTTCCGCCATGGACTCGCCCCGGCGCTGAATCTCTGCTTCGCTCCAACGCTCGAGAGAGGCGAGTTCGCGCGTCATTCCGATATTGCTCCGCGCGTAATGCTGGCGCTTTTCCCCGAACGTGCGATTCGCCAGCGATTGATTGTAAGCACTCAACGTTAGGTTTCCGGGCGTGTGCAACCATCGGGAATGAATGCGGTCCGCCTCTGTGCCAAGGTCATGTCGCCATTGGGGTGTGAGTGTTTGGGGCATGATGTGTTCGACGTCTGC
>QHOP01000231.1 GCA_003219345.1 Verrucomicrobiota bacterium | reverse complement strand
CGAGCCGGTGACGCGGGCGGTCATCACCGTGCCGGCTTACTTCAACGACGCGCAACGCAACGCCACGAAGACAGCAGGCGAACTGGCCGGATTTACCGTCGAGCGGATCGTGAACGAGCCGACCGCGGCGGCGCTGGCTTACGGGTTGGACCGGCTCAGGGAACGTTCCAAGATTGCCGTTTACGATTTGGGCGGCGGAACGTTTGATCTCTCGATCCTCGAACTGAATGACGGCGTGTTCCACGTGCTCGCGACGAACGGCAACACGCGCCTCGGCGGCGATGATTTGGACAAACGCATCATCGATTTTCTGGTGGAAAAAATCAAAGCTGCGGGCGGACCGGACCTGACTGATAAATCCGAAATCCGAAATCCGAAATCCGAAATACTTCCGCTCCTCTCGCGCATTCGCGAAGCCGCCGAGCAGGCCAAAATCAAGCTGTCCACGGAAACGGAAGTGGAAGTCCGTTTGCCGTTTCTGGCGCCCGCGTTCAGTTTCACTTACCGGCTCACGCGCCAGGAACTCGAAGACCTGACGCGCGACATCATCGCGCGAACGCGCGTCCATTGCCTGCGCTCGCTGGCCGACGCGAAGCTGGAACCGAAAGACCTCGACCAGGTCATCCTCGTCGGAGGACAGACGCGCATGCCGCTGGTTCGCCGGTTCGTCGCCGAGTTGTTCGGCTGTGATGAATTGGAGGAGCCGCGCGGCGTTATCCGGCCCGACTCCGATTACCACAGACCGAATGGTCCGCGGCTCAACACTTCTCAAAACCCGGACGAAGCCGTGGCGCTCGGCGCGGCGATTCAGGCGGAGATTCTTTCCGGCGGTTTCAAGAACATGCTGTTGCTCGACGTGACACCACTGTCGCTCGGCATCGAAACCTTTGGCGGCTTGATGAATGTCATCATTCCGCGCAACTCCACTATCCCCGTGAAGGCCGGGGAAGTGTTCACCACCGCGGCGGACAATCAGCGGAGCATGCTGATTCATGTTTTGCAAGGCGAGCGGGAACGGGCCAGGGACAACTGGAGCCTGGGCAGATTTACCCTCGACTTCGAGCCAGCGCCCAAAGGGACGCCGCGCGTCGGGGTGCAGTTTGAGATCGACGCCAACGGCATTTTGCACGTGCTGGCGCGCGATTTGAAGACCGCCAAACAGAAGGTCGTGGAGATCAAATCGGCGGTCGATGTGGACGATGCGGAAGTGCAAAAGATGGTGGAGGAATCGGTCGAACACGCTTTTGAGGACTTGCGGGCGCGGCAATGGATTGAGGCTGAGCTTCGCGCCCGGCAAACCATCGCGGCGGCGCGCAAGGGGCTCGTTGAATGCGTCGGAGAAATCGATGCGGATTATCGGACGAAGGTCGAACAAGCGCTGAAGGCGGTTGAAAATCTGGTGGCGGACGGGGAGGCCGCGACTCAGTCGGGCGGCGTCGCGAAATTAATGGCCGCGTTGACCGCGCTCGATGAAGTGACTCAACCTCTGGCGGACTTGATGATGGACAAAGCGATGGAGGCGCTGCTGCGGAAGCGGGGATTGGTCAAGTAGGCACGCCGAACTCTGGCAGCATCCGCTCAGGAGCTGCCGAGCTTGGCATCCAGCCGGGCAAAGGGATTGTGGCCGAATTCGGAGGACGGTTTCTCAGCCGCGTTGGTCGGGACGATCCTGGCGTTGTTGGCTTGCAGCTTTGGTTCCTGCTTTGCTTCGTCGGCCGTATCGTGTTGGAAACGCACTTTCAGGGGGCCGTTTTCTTCCGTTTGACGCGGATTTTTTGCGCGCTTGTTGCGCGGCAGCGGGCTGAGCATCACATTGAGACCTTTGCCGATCAGTTTCGGCTCGGCGTCCGGATGGCCGTAGGGCGCCAGCTCCCGAATGAATTTTTTTACCACTTGAAAACCAAACTCCTGATGCGCCATCTCGCGCCCGCGGAAACGCAGCGTCGCCTTGACCTTCATGTCCTCGCAGAGAAAGCCGATGGCATGGTTTAGCTTGACGCCAAAATCGTGCGGGTCAATCTCCTCTTCCTTCTTTGCTTGTTCGTAGCGGAACTTGCCATAGTCAACCAGCCGGCAAACGGGCGGCGTCGCGTTGGGCGCGATTTCGACCAGGTCCACTCCCTGGGCGCGGGCCAGGTTGATCGCCTCGCCGAGCTGCAAAACACCGAGCTGTTTGCCGTCCTGTGCGACGACCCGGACTTCGCGGGCACGAATTTTCCCGTTGACCCTGACGAACGAACCAGCGAAAGGAGAAGAACGCGGAGAGAAAGGGCGGCTCAAGACACCCTCGACGGTTGAGACTTATTCATGCGGCATTTGATAACAATCCGACTCTCATAATTCAATATGGTTGCATGTATAGTGATATTGCCGGTTTTTGCAAGTCAAATATCAACGCGCTTTTGACGTGCCCTCCAGCGCCTGCCTCACCTATCCTTCCAAAACTCTTTATGGCAACGATAAAGCCCTTTGCCGCACTGCGACCGAGGCCCGACCTGGCGGAGAAGATTTGCGAACTGCCCTATGACGTGATGTCGTCGGAAGAAGCCCGCGAAACCGCCGCGGGCAATCCGCTCAGTTTCCTGCGCGTCAGCAAACCGGAAATTGATCTGCCGCCTGGCACCGACATTTACGCGCCGGAAGTTTACGCGAAATGCAAAGAGAATTTTCAGCGGCTGATCGCTGACGGCGCACTCAGACAAGAGGGACAACCCTGCTTTTACCTCTACCGCCAGGTGATGGGCAAACACTACCAGGTCGGCCTGGTGGCAGTCGCCCGTTGTGCGGAATACCTCAAAGGCGTCATTAAGAAGCATGAATTGACGCGGCCCGACAAGGAGGACGACCGCGCGCGTCACATCGAAACGCTCCACTCACAAACCGGCCCGGTTTTTCTGACGTATCGCGCCGTGCCGACGCTTGACGCGCTTGTGACGAAAACAGTCGCCGGAAAGCCGGACATCGACTTCACTGCCAAGGACGGCGTGCGGCACACTTCATGGACGATTCGCGACGCCGCGACGACCCAACGCATCGAACAGGAGTTCGGGCACATTGTCTCTCTCTACATCGCTGACGGCCATCATCGCTGCGCGGCGGCGGCGCGGGTTTATTTGAAACGGAAGGAAACAAACCCTCACTCGGTCCCGCCACTGCGGGACCACCCTCTCCCCAGCGGAGGCGGAGAGGGACAGGGCGAGGGGCACGCATCTCAATTTCTCGCGGTCATTTTCCCGCACAATCAGATGCAGATTCTGCCGTACAACCGCGTGCTCAAGGACTTGAACGATTTGACACCGGCGCGGTTGCTTCAAAAACTCGACGGCGTATTTGCAATCAAAGGCAACGGCTCTGCGCAACCAACGCACAAACATGAAATCGGTCTCTATCTCGACGGCAAGTGGCACACGCTGAACTTTCGTCCGCGGTTCGCCGCCACGACCGATCCGATCGAAAAGCTCGACGTGACGCTGCTGCAAAAATTTGTCCTTGATCCGATCTTCGGTATTGCTGACCCGCGCACGAGCAAACGCATCAATTTCGTCGGCGGCATCCGCGGGATGGCCGAATTGGAAAGGCTCGTGAACAGCGGCGAATACGCGTGCGCCTTTTCGCTGTTCCCGACGAGCATCGAGGACTTAATGACGGTCGCCGACGCCGGCGGCCTCATGCCGCCCAAAAGCACCTGGTTCGAGCCGAAGCTGCGCGACGGAATGTTTTGTCACCTGATTTGAATTCCGTAGCGGCCGAGGTGAGGAGGCGGATTGGCGTTAGGGTTGTCCGCCTCCTTACGTCGGCGGCTACAGATCTCTCACGCCGTCCGTTTCACATTTCACGTTTTAACGCTTCAACGCTCCAACGCCCCGCTCCGTCTCCCGCTCCAGCCGCGCCATTTCCTTCTTCATGGCGAAGTTTCGACAATCGAATTTCGGGTTTCTTTCGGATTTCGACATTCGTCATTCGGATTTTCCCCCGCATCGTCTGCCAACTCCATCATGTCATCAAAGTAATCTGGTGGTCGGCCGGCTTCCAGGACCGGCTTCGGCAGTGTCGCTAGCTGGTCGCCGGGCAGGCGAGACACCTGCCCTACTTTCCGGAGAAATTCATTCCACGCTTCCGTTCCAGACTGGTTTGGCAATACTGGGCTCATGCCGCACACCCGTCTCCAACGCAGCCTGCGCGTGACCTTTGTCGGGATGGTCGCCAACGCTCTGCTCGCGGCGGCGAAGATGGTAACAGGCGTCGCCGGGCATTCCCACGCGCTGGTCGCAGACGGCATCGAATCGCTGGCCGACTTGTTGAGCTCCGCCATTGTCTGGCGCGGTCTGGTGGTGGCCGCGGCGCCGGCGGACAAAGATCATCCTTATGGCCACGGCAAAGCGGAACCGATTGCCGCAGCCGTTGTCTCCACCATGCTCTTGCTGGCGGCGGCGGGCATCACGGTCCAGGCCGTGCGTGGGATCATCGAACCTCATCACGGACCCTCCGCCTACACTCTGGTCGTGCTGATCGTCGTGGTCGTGATCAAAGAGTCCCTGTTTCACGTCGTTTTGCGCGAGGGCGCCCGGGTTGAAAGTTCCGCCGTGCGGACCGACGCCTGGCATCACCGCAGCGATGCCATCACTTCCCTGGCCGCGGGAATCGGCATCAGTGTCGCGTTGATCGGTGGCCGAGGTTATGAAATGGCGGATGATGTCGCGGCGATCGTCGCCGCGGGCATCATCGCGTGGAACGGCTGGCGCCTGTTGCGCCCGTCGCTGGACGAATTGATGGACGCCTCACCCAACCCCGCGGTGGCTGACGACATCAGAACAATTGCGACGGGGACTCCGGGCGTTGCGCGCGTGGAAAAGTGCATCGTGCGGAAAATGGGGTACCATTTCTTTGCTGAGATGCACCTGGAAGTGGACCCGCAGATGACGGTGCAGCGCGCTCATCAGATCGCGCACGAGGTGAAAGACAAGGTTCGCACGCAATTGCCTTCGGTCCGCGACGTGCTCGTGCACATCGAGCCGAGCAGGTCAGAAGTGAAAAAATGAACTGCTCACCACACTCCTTTCTTCAATCTCCGTTCTCCATCGAATACGGCACCGTCGCCTTGCCATGAATCTTTGCGAGCCTTGTCTTTACGGCTTTCACCGTCAACATTCATTTTCCTCTTGGCGTTCTTAGGTTCTTACCCGTTAATCGCCGCAATGAAAATTGTGTTGGCCTATTCCGGCGGTCTGGACACCTCGGTGTTGCTTTCGTGGATCAAAGAAACTTACGACGCCGAGATGATCGCCTTCTGCGCCAACATCGGCCAGGCGGAGGAATTGAAAGGTCTGGAGGGGAAGGCAAAGCGAACCGGCGCGTCCAGGGTTTATCTTGAGGATCTGCAAGAGGAGTTCGCGCGCGATTTCATCTTTCCCATGATTCAGGCGGGGGCGATTTACGAGAACCAATATTTTCTCGGCACCAGCATCGCCCGGCCGCTCATCGCCAGGCGCATGGTCGAGATTGCCCGCAAGGAAAAGGCCGATGCCATCGCGCACGGCGCCACCGGCAAAGGCAACGACCAGGTCCGTTTCGAACTCACCGCGGCTGCGCTTGCGCCCGGATTGCAGGTGATTGCCCCGTGGCGCGACGAACGCTTCCGCAAGGCCTTTCCAGGCCGGCAACAGATGATCAAGTACTGTAAGCGGAGAGGAATTCCAGTTCAGGCCAGCGCGAAGAAACCGTTCTCGACGGACCGTAATCTCCTGCACATCTCCTACGAGGCAGGCATTCTCGAAGACCCGTGGTTTGACGCGGGCGAGGCTAAATATCGCGGCTATTTCAACACGCTCTCTGTGTTCCCCGAAGATGCGCCGAACAAACCGGAGTTCGCGACGATTGATTTTAAGAAAGGCAACGCCGTTGCAGTGAATGGAAAGGCGCTTTCCCCGCTCGGCGTGATGAAGGCGCTCAATAGACTCGGCGGCAAACACGGCGTCGGGCGCGTGGACATGGTGGAGAACCGTTACGTGGGCATGAAATCGCGCGGCGTGTATGAGACGCCCGGCGGCGCAATCCTGCACTTCGCGCACCGGCAGATGGAGAGCATCACCATGGACCGGGAAGTGATGCACCTGCGCGATTCGCTGGTTACGAAATATTCCGAACTGGTCTATTACGGCTTCTGGTATTCGCCCGAACGCCTCGCGTTGCAGTCGCTCGTCGAGGAAAGCCAGAAAAACGTGACCGGCACGGTGCGCGTGAAGCTTTACAAGGGCAACATCATGGTTGCGGGCCGCAAATCCCCAGTGAGCCTCTACAGTCCGCACATCGCCACGATGGAAGCCGATCCGACGAAGGCCTACAACCAGGACGACGCCACGGGGTTCATCCGGCTCAATGCGCTGCGCCTCAAAGTCGCGGCGAAGGTGCAGAGGAAGAAATAAACGGGATTAGGACACCGCCACAACGCATGACTGATAGACAGAAGCGGGCTCGCTATGATATTTTCCAAGCATGAGCGCCGTGGAAAAAATCAAAGCAGCGGCAGCCGAATTGAGTCCTGACGAACAGGTTGAACTCTTCCGGTGGTGGGTTCAATCCGGGGCATTCAAGCGAAGGCAGCTTGCCGCGTTGAAGCGTGACCTTGCCGTTGGGATCGAGCAGTTGGACAAAGGTCGTTATCGCACTTACGACGATTCCCATGTGATTCAGTTGGCCGAGGATGTTGGACGGTCGGGCAGAGAGCGCTTGAAGAATTCCCGCAAGAAATCAGGGGCATGAAACAGTATCGGGTTTCCGAGGTCGCCCGCTCGGCTTGGATGAAATTTGGTTCTACATCGCCCAGGACAACATGGATGCGGCGGATCGGTTTATCCACGCCATCGTCTCCCGGTTTGCAATGTTGGCCGGGATGCCGGAAATGGGGCGGATGCGTGAGGAACTGGCTACGCGACTGCGAAGCTTCGCTATTGGCAACTACGTTATCTTTTATCGCCCGATGGAAAACGGCGTTGAAATCGCTCGCGTGCTCCACGGGGCGAGGGAGTTTCCGCCGCTGTTTGAATAGCGCCATGATGGAAGCGCAAAGCAGGACAAAAAAATGAACGGCGTCT
>QHOP01000230.1:9001-13635 GCA_003219345.1 Verrucomicrobiota bacterium | reverse complement strand
GGCGTTTTCCGCCACTCGCGTCCGCGTGCGTGGCGAGCAAAGCGACCGGCTGACAGGCAATTTCGTTGCCGCCCTGTTTACCCATGAGACCTCCCGCGCGCTCGACCCGCATTTGCACACGCATTGCATCGTCTTCAACGCGACGTATGACCCGGTCGAGAACCGCTGGAAGGCGCTCCAGAATCACGAGCTGCTGCGCGCCCGGAAGTTCGCGCGGAACGTCTATTACCACGAACTGGTCCGTGAACTGAAGACGTTCGGCTACCGGATTCGCAACCAGGCGAGGGGCGACTTCCAAATTGAGGGCGTCCCGGAAGAGTTGTGCGAACGTTTCTCGAAACGACACGCTCAGATTGACGAAGGGCTGGCCAAGTTGCTCGCCGAAAAACCGGAGCTTGGCGGTGCAAACGTCCAGGCCTTGCGCGCGCGACTGGCCGAAAACGACCGCGCCCGGAAGCAGAAAGACCTGAGCCGACAGGAGCTTTCGGTTCTTTGGACGCAGGTTGAGAAGCAAGACCGGCGCGTCAATGTTGCCGAGGCTGTGCAGTGGGCGGAAGAGCACCTGTTTGATCGGAACTCCGTTGTGCCGGAGTGTCAGGTCTGGCAGGAGGCGCTGGGCAGGGCGCGCGGCGAGGATTTGTCGGTCGCCGAATTGAAGGCATTCACCCAACGACGCGGCTACATCCGGGACGCAGAACGTCCAGGCGAAGTCACGTTGCGCGACGTACTGTTGCGCGAGTGGGAAATCGTCCAGACAGCAAAGGAGGGTATGGGTGACTGCCATCCGCTGGTTGCGAATCCGCGTCCGGCTAATCCAACCTTGGATGATGAGCAACGCAAAGCTCTCGACGCGTTGCTCTATTCAACGAACGCCGTCTCGATCTTTCGTGGTGGCGCTGGCACGGGCAAAAGTTTTGTCCTGCGCGAAGCGGCCGAGCAAATTCAACAGGCCGGCCGATGCGTTGTCGTTCTCGCGCCGCAACGTCAGCAGGTCGTGAGCATGGAGAAGGCCGGTTTTCCGCTGCCGTTAACGGTCGCCAGTTTCCTTCTCAAGAGGGAATTGGCCGAACGGGCGGTCGTCGTTGTGGACGAGGCGGGTCAGATTGGTGGACGCCAAATGCTCGAACTGATTCGGCTGGTCCGCGAACGGAATGCGCGGCTGATACTTTCGGGCGACACCCGACAGCATGGGGCGGTCGAGGCTTCGGACGCGCTCTTGGCGATTGAACGTCACTCCGGCGTCAGGCCGGTCGAGTTGCACAAGATTCGTCGGCAAGACCCGGCGCTCGGGCGAGATCAAGATGAGCGCACGCGCATCAAACGGTATCGGAAAGCGGTCGAATCGGCTGCGGCAGGCAAAATCACCGAGTCATTTGAGCAACTCGACAAGATGGGCGCGGTGGTCGCTTGCGGCCTGAGCGACCAAGCCGATAAGCTCGCCGACGAATATCTCCGACTCAGTGAACAAAACGCCTCGGCGGTGGTCGTCTCGCAGACTTGGGCGGAGGTTCATCGGGTAAACTCTCGCGTGCGGGATGCGCTGAAAGCAAAGAGGCTGATCGGGGCGAACGACACGGCGGTTCCAGTGCTGGAGAGACTCGACCTGACAAAAGCGCAGAAACGAGATGAACGGTTTTATCCGCAAGATGCGATAATTGTCTTCAACCAAAAGGTGCGCGAGGCCGAACCGGGGGCGAAGGGAAAGCTGGCGGGCATTTTGAAAGCGAGCGTGCTGGTCGAAGTCGGTGGAAAGTTCGTCACTGTTTCAAACAAAATGCTCGACCGCATTTCTGTTTGCCAGCCTCGCGAGCTTGCAATTGCGGAAGGCGATCGGCTGCATCTCAAAGCGAATCGCAAACTGGCTTCGGGCCGTCGAGTCACCAACGGCGAGATCGTCACAGCCAAGTCCGTCCATCCAGACGGTGACGTTGAACTCTCCGATGGTCGTGTCCTGGACAAAAGCTTTCGCGAGTTTCTTCCCGGCTATGCGGTGACTTCGTACGGCTCACAAGGAAAGACTGTGGATTACGTCCTCTTTTCGGATTCGACCGTCAAGGCCGCGACGAACGCGCAGCAATGGTATGTGACCATCTCGCGCGGGCGGCGCGGCGTCCGCATCTTCACGCCCGACAAAGAGCAACTGCGCGAGAATATCACCCGCTCCGGCCACCGGCCACTGGCAATGGAATTCGCGACGGGTTTTGTTCCGCGCGAACGTCTTCTGCTTTGGGATCGGCTGCACGGTTATCTTCTTCGCTTCGGTCGTCGAGCCGCCGACAACATTTGTCGTCTAAAAATGGCTCAAATTCATCACCATCAACCCACACAGAAACATGAGCACAAAGTCACCCGAATGTTGGGCGAGCGATCCAAACGCTCGCGGATTACGCATTGAGGTTTCGCCGGAGCGCTCGCTGCTGTTGCCGCACGGTCAATTCATCTTCGCGGAATTAACCAGTGGCGGCGACGAGCAAAACCTCAAGCTGGTCTTCGCCACGCACGAGGTTTCCGTTCGCGGACATCATTTGCGGCGAATTGAAACGACAATGCAAAGGGGCGAATTATCGCTGCTCGCCAAGTTGCCGAGCAGCCAACGGAGTCTCATCACGGAAGGCCAGCCGGTGATCTTCGAAATTGTGGTGACTGAAATGAAGCAGCTAGAGAGATCTCCTTCCGGTGAGTCAAATGATCGAGTTATGGCCCGCGCCGTTTCCCAAAAAAGTTGAAGCAGCGTTCCGATTTGCAAAGGCGTTTTGGATCGGCACTCGTACCAGTGGCTCAATTTGTTCCGATTGGCTAGGAAATGACCGCATCTCTTGATGTGGTTGCAACTTGTCCCCTCAAAAAGCCTCCAATTCCAAACGAATCATTGAAACTACAAGTATGGCACACTGGTTGCGAGTGTGGCTGACGTGCGATGTCGTCTGCTGGCCCTAATGGTTTTTGCTGCTGCATTTCTCCAGTTGCAGGCTGCGCCAGTCACCCTTGCGGAATTCCCGTTTCAGTTTCGCGAGGGGCTGTTGTGGGTCGAAGTCACCCTTCCGCAGTCAGAGAAGCCGCTCAATTTCCTCTTGGACACTGGCGCGGGCGTCAGCGTCATCAATCTGAGCACTGCGAAGCGACTGGGTATAAAATTGGGGCGGGAAGTCACGGTTCATGGCGTGGAGACGATGCTGACCGGCTATTGGCAGCGAAGGATGTCCGCCAAAGTCGGAAACGTGAAGCTACCCAGTGAGTATCTCGCCTTTGACTTGGAGAAATTAAGCCGTTCGTGCGAGCGGCCCGTGGACGGACTGGTCGGCGCAGATTTTTTTCGCGGGCGCGTGGTGCAGATTGATTTCAACGCGCAGAAGATCCGGATGCTGAAAGCGGAGAAGGCCTGGAAATCTGACGCAGCCCTGTTACTTCAATCGCGTCCATGCGGAATGCGCGTGCCCATCACTGTGAATGGTCACGACCGCCAGTGGGTGCGGCTCGACACGGGCTGCGCGACGGCGCTGCAATGGGTAACTTCACTGGTCCCTGACCAATGCACACACCAAATGGCCATCGGGTTGGCCGAGATTTCCATCCCGCAAACTAAGACAACCGTAGGCATTGGCGAACACAAATTCGAGAGCGTGCCGACTGGCCTGCACGAAACGGCCATCTTTCCCGGCGAAGCGGGGTTGCTTGGCAACGGGCTGCTTTCCCTTTTTTCCCGCGTCACAATTGACGCGAAAGCTGGCCGCGTGATTTTGGAAAAACGCTACCCGGCGCAGTAGCTTGCGCGCCTCGAAATTTGGTTAGTTTTCCCGGATTCCCTCTCTCCGGCCGTGTGGAGCGCTGGCCGTTCTTGCCCACCGCTTTAGCAATTCTTTGAGGGATTCCGTCTGTGGCGGCGTATTGGGGGACATGAATAACAGCGGCAAAAAGCCGCAGCAAACAAAGAAAGGCATGACAGTTATGAAAAAGACTCTCCTACTCGCCGTTGCGGTTGCCGGTGCTTTCACCCTGGCGACTCGCGCACAAGCTGACGATGCACTCCTGTCCCCGAAAGCAAAAGAGCTACGGGACTCCGTGAGAACCGTTTCAGGCACAACGCCCGACTTACTCGATCGCTCGGTCAGAGCAGGTTCGCCCAAGGCCATTGCGTTGGCAGAATCACTCCGCAAGGTGCCGGGCACGACCGAAGACAAACTCGTGCGCAACATGGGAACGACTTCGCCGCGCTTGCTTGCCAATGAACCGCAGCGGTTCCAACAGTTCCAAGTCGCGCCACTGAAATAGTCGTGGCGAACACGATTCCGACACGTAAAATGTGGGCGGCGGCCGATCCCGCTGTTCACGCTGCTGTAACATGAAGACCAACCAACCCGGCGACAACGACGAGGCGCTCCGCAAGGTGCTCAGGGAATGGCATACGGACGCCTCTCTTCCGCCACGTTTTCAGGAAGAGGTTTGGCGGCGAATCGAACGGGCGCAGGCGCCGGTCGCACCTTCAGCGTGGGCCGTCATGATTCACTGGATCGGCGTGGTATTGCCTCGACCTGCGCTGGCTGCTTCTTATGTCGCTGTCCTCCTCGCAATCGGCGTAACTGCCGGATGGGCGCAAGCCCGTCAGGAGACCGCGCGGGTTAAAGACGAACTCGGCC
>QHOP01000230.1:0-8918 GCA_003219345.1 Verrucomicrobiota bacterium | reverse complement strand
AATTTGAGCGACGCCGAGTTCAAACGCGTGTCCGAACTTCATGCAGCCTATCTGCCGAAATGCCACGAGATGTGTCGCCAAATCGACACGCAGAACGCGCAACTGCAGAAGCTCCTCGCGGACACGACGAATGTGACACCGGAAATCGACACGGCGTTGGCTGAAACCGCCCGGCTGCGCTCGGAATGCCAGCGGATGATGTTGCGACACTTCTTCCAAGTCAGTCAGACTATGCCGTCAGAGCAAGGGCGTCGTTACCTATCGTGGGTAACACGGAAAGCCTTCCTGCCGGACTACGGTATGAACGAGCAGCCGTAGCCGCCATGGAAGAGTCGGTTCAAATACAAAACAAAATCATTACACAGAAATCATAAGACACATGAAACTCACATCTCTTGCCACCGCTGTCCTGGCCGCAGTCGGCCTCCTGTTCAACACCCCTCTCCGCTCAGCGGAAGACTCGGCGCTCATGGAGCCAGTGAAGTCGATCCTCAACCACTACCTTACGATTCAAACCGAACTGGCGAAAGATTCGGTGAAAGGCCTGGATGAGCACGCAAACGCCATCGCCAAGGCCGTCAAAGGCGACGAGATGAAAATGCTCTCGCCTGAGGTCGCCAAGCAGGCTGAGACCTTGGCCAAGGCGAAAGACTTGAAGGCCGCGCGCGAGGCGTTCAAGCCACTGAGCGCGTCGCTCATCAAATACCTCGCCGACAACAAGGCCGGCAAAGGCACTTACCACGAGGCGTACTGTCCGATGGTCAAGGCAAGCTGGCTGCAGAAGGGAAAGGACATCAAAAATCCTTATATGGGCAAAGAGATGCCCGCCTGCGGCACTCTCAAGAATTGAGACGAACCGGTTTGTTATTCGGCGCTCCGGCTCGACCATCACACCCACCGGCACGTCCGGCCAATGCCGCGCCAAAGTAAGACACGACATGGCAGTTGACTGGAGGGCCACGCTCCGTTACGAAGGCCCGCGCGACAGCGGTAATGTCAGCTTCTCGGTCAACGTCAAACCGTGAGCATCGAATCCGACAGTTCGAGCCGTCCATCGGAGCGTGACGAGAGTTTCGACAATCGCGACCGCCTGGACATGGAACGGCTCGCGTCAGGCCACGATGCGGCTTTGAATGACCTGATGGAGCGTCACGCCGGGAAGCTATTCAATTATCTGGTGCGCTGTTTGCAGAACGAAGAAGACGCTGCCGATGCGGCTCAGGAAACCTTCGTCCGTGTTTATCAGAACCGCGCAAAATTCGATTCCCGCCAACGTTTCTCGACGTGGCTCTACGTCATCGCGACGAATCTGGTCAAGGACCGCTACCGCTACCGCGCTCGGCATCCGCAGGTTTCCTTGGACGCAGAGAATCCAACGGGCCACGTGTTCAAAGAAAGCTTGCCGGAGGAGAAGCCAACACCGAGTGAATCTTTGCAACGGACAGAGCGGGCCGACGCCGTTCGTCAGGCTGTCGCGCGACTGCCAGAAGACCTCCGCACGGCACTCATCCTTTCAGAATACGAGGATCTTTCCCACGCGGAAATCGGTGCGATCCTGCGTTGTTCTTCGAAGGTAGTCGAGATGCGCATTTACCGCGCGCGAAAACAACTGCGAGAGAAACTCGGCTGGCTGCTTGGGAATTCCCCGTAATCTCTCACGACTGAAGCGAGCGATTTCAATTCATCAATGGCGTTTTATGCCAATGATTTTTCCTACTGAACTCGGCTTGCGCAGTTAAAAAATAAAGTGCGATCTCCGGGAACTAGATCATGGCTCGTTCCTCACAACATTGTCGCACGGAATTAACCGTACAAGCATGGGCACAAAGAAAGGCAACGTTATGTTCGAGCAAAGCAGTTTGGCTACTCCAATCCGAAAGTCGGCAACATCGAAGGATGGAAATCATCAAGGAACCAGTTCCACGTTCGCTCGGCGTTCATTCCTCAGAAGGATAGGTATTGGGGGAGGAGCATTTTTGCCGATGGCGGGCTGGCTCGGAAGCCGAGTTACAGCCAATGCCGATCACCGAGGGGAGAGTCTTAGGCAGGGGGACGTGGCGATCTTGCGATTCCTGGCGGCGGCTGAAATTCTTGAGACCGACTTGTGGCAACAATACAACGAGCTGGCCTTGGGCAACGCCGCCTTTCAACAAGCTTTGTTCGCGCTCGATGGGGATATGCCGACGTACGTGAATCAAAACACGCGAGATGAGATCAGTCATGCTCAGTTCCTCAACGCGTACCTGGCATCGAAGGGAGCGAGGCCCGTGAACCTGGAACGGTTCCGCACGCTGCCGAGCAGCCAGGCGACCGGGGCGAACAAGAACGCGAAAAGATTGACTAACCTGATGAACCTGACGGTTGATACCAGTTGGTACACGCGGTACCGCAGCACGGGCAATCCGGACTTCGGCGACACCTTTCCGCAGATCGTGAACCTCGTGAACGTGCCAGCCATCCCGAACAGCGACCTGGCTCTGGGTGGGGATCAGATACAGGTGATCGGGAACACCGCCGGTTTTCATTTCGCGACCATCGAGCAGGGTGGTTCGAGTCTCTACGACTCCTTTTTGCCCAAGGCGACCAGCGTTGAGGTTATCAGAATAGTCGCGGCCATAGGCGGCACGGAGATCCAGCATTTTGAAGTCTGGCAGGACAAAGCCGGAAACGCTCCTCCGGTGCCCATGGATACTGGCTCGCTTTTCCCGGCGTTGCCGCACGCCACGGAGCAAACCCCCAACGGAATCGATGGAGCCGACCCCATTGACACCAATCAAATCATGGCTCGGCCATGCAAATTTATCAGTCCAAATCTGCCGCTCTGTTCGGTGATTCGTCCAACCTCGACCGCCAACGCCGGAGCAATGGCGGCTGCGACGGGGTTGACAAATTCAGGACTCTTCAAAGGCCAGAGCAAAGAATTCTTTGCCGCATTGTTTGAGTTGGCTGAAGAGGCCGATGAGGCCCAGCGCGGGTTCTGATGCACACATACGCCGCACACTGACTGGTGGTCGCAATTTTGCTGAAAACCTAACGAATTCCAGCGGTAAAATTTCCTGTCGCAACAGTCTTGATCACAGCCTTGGCCCTATTCCGAGTGAAATGAACTCGCGACCCAGCTAGGGCGTTCTATCTTTCCCATCGCTTCGTTGCGCTGTCCGAAACGTTTCCAGGTAGCGCGATAAGAGCTGCGCCTGGTCGGCTTTCAGACGAGCCTTTCGGCTCATCTTGTTCATCCATGTGCGCCATTCCGCGTCGCCGTAATCCGCCGGATCGTAAAACTTGTGACAACGAGCGCACTTGATCGAGTAGAGCCGTGTCGCTTCCCGCAGTTCTTCCTTTGAGAGGTCGCCTGTGTTTGGCGGACTGGGGGCGGTCACCTGCACACTATAGCCTCCGTCCGCCATTACGACCGAATCAACCAGGAAGCTCGCCCTCTCCGAGGCGAGGAAAGCGACGACTTCCGCGATCTCTTCCGGTTGGGCAGCGTGTCCGATGGGCGCGTTCTTTCCGTGCTGGTCTAGAAACTCACGTCCGCCAGGCATGAAGTGGTTGAGCAAGTTCGTCACGACGTCGCCCGCGCCGACAGCATTGACGCGAATTCCATGCTGGATGTTCTCGACGGCGAGCACGCGGGTCAGTTGGGAAAGTCCACCCTTGGACGCGCAGTAAGCGGCGATCGCTGGAAAGCCGAAAAAGCGGATGGTCAAAGCGAAGTTTGCCGCCGGAAGACATCAAATAATTCTCCATTCCTTTTCTTCAGAAAAAGCTTGTGCTTGACAGCGTATGCCCAGTCTTTCATCTGCACGATCGTGATGAAGCCTTTGATTTTTGCTCTGTGTGTGGTGTTTACGTTTGGCGGTCTGCGCGCGCAGACAAATGTCTGGCAATCGTCTCCGGGACACATGCAAGTGCCGATTTGGCCGGGAGCCGTTCCTGACGCGCAGCCGGTCCCGGGACCGGAGGCGGTTTTGTCCAGCACGAATTGGGTCGTTGCTGGCAAACCATTCGTGTTTGTGGTCAATGTCTCGCAGCCGACGATGACGGTCTATTCACCCAAGGGAACCAATACGGGCGTGGCGGTCGTTGTTTTTCCCGGCGGAGGTTACAATGCGCTGGCGATGGACCTGGAAGGCACTGAAATTTGTGATTGGTTGACGTCCAGAGGCATCACGGCGGCGCTCTTGAAATACCGGGTGCCGACGAAGCTGAAAGTATGGCCGTATTCAGAGTCACCGCAGGCGTTGGAAGATGCGCAGAGGACGCTGGGATTGGTGCGTTTTCACGCCGCCGAGTGGCATATTAACCCGCATAAGATTGGAGTGGTCGGGTTTTCGGCAGGGGGACGCATGGTGGCAGCAATAAGCACGCATTTTGACAAACGTTCGTATCTGGCTGTGGATGCGGCTGACAAAGAAAGCTGCCGCCCGGATTTTGCGATAGCTTGTTATCCGGGACATCTGTGGAATGAAGATAAGGGTTTTGTGTTGAATCCGAATGTTCCTGTCACCAGCAATACGCCACCGACATTTTTGTTACATGCGGAGGATGACCACGTGGACGATGTTGAACAGTCGCTCGTTTATTACATTGCGCTGAAGAAGGCTGGGGTGCTTGTGGAGATGCATTTGTATGCGCAGGGCGGACATGCGTTTGGGCTGCGGCCCACGAGGTTTCCCGCGACGAGATGGCCTCAGTTGGTGGAGACATGGTTGGGCACGATCGGGATGATCTCGGAGTAGGTGCTGCCGCAACGGGGCGCGTCGGGTGCGGGCGGAATCCGGGACACGAATCCATGGATACAACCCAGATCTATCTTCACACAAACATCGAACTAAAGGAAAAAGCGCTCGCAAAAACAAAGCCATTTGAGGGCCGGGCGAGGCGGTATCGTCCACCTGACCAAATATTGAGCTTCCTGCGAGGCCTCTGAAATTTACCAAACGTCGAGGGATCAGGTTTGCAGGGCCATTCCCTGGACCAAATAGTTCGGATAACGCCGAGTCACTGGCGCGATTCCCGTAAAATCTAAGGATTCGCCCCTTTTTCGTTTCGCTACTCGGCATTATCGAGACCTGGAGGGGGACGGCCAAAGATGAGGAGCGTTTTGGTGACCCCAATCATGCGAATGGCAACTTGTGGCTCCCGACATCCTGCTTCGGCTTCACTTGAGACGCAACGTAGCGTTGGGTGGGAATGCGTTCAGGAAAGCACGGAGCATCGCTTCGTCAACCGGCTCCTTGAGATGCGGGGCCAACTGTGCTGTCTCGCTTGGAAATTGGCCGCTGTTGGCGCGGGCATACTCTTTGGCCGCATCGAGCATATCCTTTATATTCGGATTAAGCGTGGTGACCCGTTGGCCGGCCAGTCGGAAGAGGTAAAAGGTATCGTATTCCTCGTCCACAGGAGGAGCGGTCTCCATCACGAGCAACGTTTCCCGCGTCAGATCGGGCGGATTTCCGGTCAGCAAAAGTGAGTAACGTTGGAGAATGGAATCAGCTACAGGTGGTTGCATCAGAGGGCTCAATTCGGACAGGTCATTTGGCAATTGTCCATCATGTGATTGCGTGTAGCGTTCCAGAGCCGGACGCAAGATGTTGCCGAAATCCCTTTTTGCGATGCTTCGGAGTTCGCTGAAAGCTTTGCGATAGTCAGCGTCGGTATCAAGGTCGCCGTTCTTGACAGCATCGAGCCAATCTTTTTCGGCGAGGAACTGGAACTCAGGAATCCTTTTGTCGGGCATTTGTTCGAGCCGCTGCTTGAGTTGGATGGCGCGGGCGGCCAAGGCCTTGGCAGAGATCGATGCGGGATCACTCGCTTCGGCTGCTTTCTGTTGTAAGTTACCTCGCAATCCTGACACTTCTGCGCGAAGCCGCAACAGTTCGCTTTGGTCGCTCGGTGCTGGCCGGGCGGTTTTGGCCTGAACGAGGAAATTGGAGAGACGCTGGTTCTCCGATGTCAATTGGGCCAGTTGATCGGCTTGCTGTCGCAAGCCCTCATCCCTTTCGCGCAGCTTAACCTGGGCTTGATATTGAATCAGCAAAGGAGTCGCTACGCCTGTCACCGCAATGGCACTGATGATACCGAATTTGAGTTTCGTCATAGTGATAACTTTGAGGAGGGTTAATGTCGTTCCGCCGGTGACTGCCCCATTGGCCAGAGCCGCGAAGGAGATACTCACCGCCAGCCCTGCGGGAGCGGCTGTCACGGCCTCAGTCGCCAGCGCCGTTCCCAGGGCAGCAGCGGAGAAGGCAACGCCACGCTGATTCAGGAGCGAATGCAGTTTTTCCAAAGCGCGAGTTACGCGCTTCTGCGCAGCGTCTTCATTGGTCCCCAAGGCGTGGCCAATCGCGCGGAAATCGCTTTGCTCGAAAAAACGCAGGAGGATCGCCATGCGAT
Source organism: Verrucomicrobiota bacterium (assembly GCA_003219345.1). Lineage (GTDB taxonomy): Bacteria > Verrucomicrobiota > Verrucomicrobiia > Limisphaerales > AV2 > AV2. The sequence continues at coordinate 2,519 of QHOP01000230.1, read as the reverse complement.
CTTCGGTGCCCAACTCGTTGATCACCTCGTCGAGGACGGGCGCAACGTGAGCGAAGTTGACTCCGGAATAGTCTTGCAGCGCATTCATTTCGGCGACCTGTCTTTCACGGGATTGACGACGGCGCTCGCTGCGCAGGATCGTAGCGGCCACATGGTAGGTATGCCGATGCAACCAGCCGCCAAGCATCACCTCGCTGGAAAGTGTGCGAGCCATGCGGGCCAGGTCTGCAAACACTGTTTGTGCCACGTCCTCGGCCCGATGCGTGTCACCCTTCATCATCCGGACCGCTACCGAATAGACGAGGTTAAGGTAACGCGTCACTATCTCGCGAAAGGCTGGCTCGGAGCCAGTCTCCACGTATTCAGCGAGCAATTTCTGGCTGTCCGTCATCGTGATTTCTGTATTAAAGCGCCGCCGACGGGCGAAATCCGACAAGATTTTATATCTGTTTGTTTAGCCTCCCCCTGGAGGCCCAAGCAAGGCGACGTGTGACCACCTGATAATGCCGAGCAGCAAAGATCAAAAAAGGGATAATATGCGCTTTCCAGTAGTCGGCTGCCTGGTCTGGCGTTTCGCACTGTTGCATGGTGTGGCCAGGAATTCGCCTCGGACGCGAACCAGTCCGCAGACAGACCACGGCCTCAAAGAGTCCTCACTCAGCGTCTGCCGCGAACCAGAAATGCCCTGGCGCTTCGATTAGTGGGGAAATGCCGTCGCAACGCTGGTTCTGGCGGAATTCTGTTTATCATCGCTATCCACGTGGTCACCGAATGAGAGCGTCCGCCAGACCGCCCCATGTTATCTTTTAAGGCCTACGGCAAGTTTAATCGAAAGAACTGCTGGCCCGAAGAGTCAGTTGGATACGAGACGCTCCGCAAAGATCCGTTGCCCGATACGGATGCGCCCAGATTGGTCCAGGTTTGCGTATCTGCCGACGCCTGGACTTGATAAAGGTTGTTCCATTGAGTTTGCCATCGAAGCACAACATTAGTGTTGCCAATTGTTGAAGCCACGATTGCCGGGCGTAACACGAATGGATCGCCCCACCGCTGTTGTGCTTCAAGCGCCGCGTTTGACGACACCGGGAACTTCCAGGTAGTTGCAAAAACTCGTGTCAAATTTGTGTTCACGGTGGCACAAGCCGCGAGGATAAAATTGTCCACTGCACCCTTCGTTGAAAACGCCACGGTGCGCGTTGCTACCTGCTTCCAAAGTTTTTGATTAAAGCTCTGGTTCCCAAAGTCGCGGCCGATGCGCATCAGCAAAGAAGCAAATAGATCCGTGCCCCCGAGCCCCAGCGAATTGCCCGGTGCCTGTCCCAGTGCCAATTGGTGAAACCAAGACCAGTATAATGCCGAGTGGTGAAGTCAAAAAACTGGGTGATTCCTCGGAAAATCGGGGAATCGCCCAGTTAACTCGGCATTATTCAGTACCCGGCCCAAGGGCTATTTTCTGTAGCGCGGATTATGCCGAGTCAGCGGGACGGCTCCTCAAAATCATTGAGGGATCGCCCCTTTTTCTATTTCTCAACTCGGCATTATCCACGTGTTATTTCCTTCTGAACCTCAAACAAACGAAACACATGACGCACGCAGGCGCTTATTGGGCTGGCATTTCACCCCTGAGAGCCGCAGTCATGTGGGCGTCGGCGCGCATTTTTTCAATCAACAGACTTCTGCGGCGGAGATCGGCGGGCAACGCGGAATCCACGGTCGCGCCTGCGGCAACGAGGAGCATAACGACCTCGCAGTAGTGACGGGGTTCGGCCTCGGGTTCGGCTGGAGAATCTCCCCATGCGTGGAGTGCCCATCCTAAAGGCGTTCCCCGATGACGTCCGTCTCTCAATTCGATAGGCGCTTTTCTCTCCAGGAGCAGCTTGACGATATCAACGCGTGCGGTGTACGCGGCCCAATGCAGACCGCTTATTCCGTAGGGCATCGCGTCCACCCTCAAACCCAGCTCCAGCAGAAACCCGACCACGTTGGTTCGGCCATACTGGCAAGCCCACGCAAAGCCGCACTCCATTTGCTTGTGCGTCGCGTTCGTTTTCAAACTTCGGTCCTCGTTGAAGAAGGTTTTGACCAAGTCGAGCCGGCCCACTCCGGCCGCTCCCTCAAGATCCAGGGGGGCCCCTCGTTTGGCGAGGTGCTCCGCTGCTTTGCCGCGACCGTTTCCCAAGGATGCGTTAACGAGTCTTTCACTGTGTAGATTGGCCCCGTATTCAAGCAGAATATCAATGAGCGCGTCTTGCACGCCCGTCAGGAACGGAAAGACGCTCGTGGCAGCCAACCCGAGAGTGTCAGATCCGCCATAGATGTCCGCGCCCGCGTTGACGTCAGCGCCGGCCCGCAGCAGGACCTCCGCGACCTGCACGGCATTCTTCGGAGTCTTTTGGCGATAGTTCTCCACGCCATTGGCTCCCACATAATGCAAAAGGGTTGCGTGATGCAGGAACGTGGACCGCTCCCGAACCAGTTCGGGATCCTCGCCCAGCAACTGATTGAGTTTGGCCACGTCA
>QHOP01000229.1 GCA_003219345.1 Verrucomicrobiota bacterium | reverse complement strand
TTCGCGAGTCGGCGCATTGTCGTTCAAAATGGTTGGGAATCTTGTGACAGCCCCGAGAGAATCCGTGGCCTGGATATAGAATGCAACGACAGTTCCAGCAGCCCTGCCCGTGATTGTTGCGCTGTAGAGGCCGTCTCCTGCAACCGCATCGCCGCCCGTTCCGCTGTCAACCATTGTCACCGTGCCAAAGCTGGTGGACGGATCAACACGGTATCTGAGGAGCACGGATTGAATACCGTCAGGGTCGTGAACGCGCGCCGTGATCACGATGCTCTGATTGGCCGCGGGAACGCCGGGTGAGTGGCTCACTTCGTAAATCGCCGGTCCGGCGTTCGAGAGCACACGGCTATTCGGCGCGCCGGGCGTTCCCAGATTGGCCGGAATGGCCATTCGTCCGGTTGCCTCCAGCCAGTTGCCATGGACCCGGAGCAATACTTCCGGCCAACCGTGCAGCCACCGTGCTTTGAACCGCAGCGTTGCTGTCTGCCCCGCCGCCAACGTCGTGTTGGTGAGGCTGCCTTGGACCGAGTTCGCACCAGTCCAAATCCTGTCGCTGCAACGGAGATGCAGCGAACGGCTGCTGAGATAGCCGCTGTTTTCCAGGCTCGAACGGATGTGATCTCCTTGGGGCGTCCAACCGCCCAATCCCGATTCAAAATCCGGGTTGGTGATGTAATTGGGGCCACTCGTGTCGGGGCGTAATTCTACATTGTCGATTAAACACTCGCCGACGTCGAGCATTCCGATCTGGACCAGGTCGATCGGCCCGCCATTGTATCCGCCCCCGTTATCCAGCACACCAGTGGCTTCAATATCCGTCCACGGCGCTTTTTGGGTTTCGTCGCTGTCGGCCCAGTTATAAGCTAACCGGTGGTTGGCGTGCGGATCGACTAACTCCAGGCTGCTCCCGCCGCCGTTGGCCCATTGGCCCCACCGGCCACCCGTGCCGTAAGTGACCTCATCCACCACGATCCACGCAATGTTTGTAATGTTTTGCCCCAGCAAGTTGGTGCTAACCACCGTGTCCGGCATCGCTAAAGCCAGCCGCTCCCCTCCACCGGCTAATTTGCCGGCAAAATTTCCCAACGTGTTGTTGCTATTTAGATTGGCGTAATGCGCGACAAGATTCGTAGCGTTGTTGGCGACGACGAGGTAATTGCCCGGCGCGATGGTCGTGTTGGTCGGAAAGATAAAGCTAATCCCGGAAATGAACCGCCAGCCACCGACATTGATCGCGCTGGTTCCTTTGTTGTACAGCTCCACATAAGTGTCATTGGTGTCGCCGGTGATCGGCTTGTACATGATCTCGTTGATCACGATATCACGCACCAGAATCGGACTGTTATTGGTTCCGGGAGTCCGACTTTGCATCGGGTAGAAATCCCCCGCGCCGTCCGGGAATCGCCCCATGGAAACGGCGTTTTCCTGGCCTTCAAACTGAACGGCGTCGAGGATGCTTGAGCTGTCCGGGGTCTTGAAGTAGATGGTTTCGCCCACCGCATTGAGGCGGAATCCCATTTGATTGGCGTCGAAATACACGAACCCATGGGCCGGAATGACCGTGCCCGATGGAATCGTAAACAGATTAATCGTGGGATGATCGGACAGGATGCAACCGGAGACGTCCACGGCCTGGTTGCTGTGATTATAAAGTTCCACGTAATCATAGAGCGGCGGATCCGTGTGCGCCAAAAGCTCATTGATGACGACCGACCGCAACGGGCTGGGACGATACGCATCGACATCTCCCGGGGCCCCCCCCACCACATCACTGATGGCCCAGCCCTTCGGATCACCTTCGCCATAGGAGGGGCGGGCCAGCACGATCGAATGGCCTGTACCGTCCGCACCCACCGGCCAAGGCAGTAGATTCGAATAGGGGACATCCAGATAGACCGCGCCGGTGTCGTTGATCAGTTGGACATCGCCCGACTTTTTCAGTGAGCCGGTGTAAGGGCCAACGACGTTTGTGATTCCATAGACTACCTGGACGTCCGCTGGAGCTGCCGCCACGACAAGGAAGGCGCCGCCCTGAAGGATGGTTGTCGGAGGAAAGGTAAACTCAATGCTGCCGCCGGAAATTCGGTAGCCGCTGATGTCCTCATAAAACGGATTCGAGTTGAACAACTCAATGAACTCCAGGTTCCGGCCGTCCGTGCGCGGCGCCGGTTTGTACATAATCTCCGAGATGGCCAGCCCGGTCTTTCGACTGCTGGGGCCGAGCGGCTCGGTGGGAAGGACGACCGGCCCGATCGTTCCGCCGGCCACGTCAGCCAAGTCCCGAAATCGCGCCCGTGCGAGTTGGTTTGGATCGTGACTCGTCACCGCCATGCCGAAATAGATAGTGCTGGGCATGGTGATGTTGGTTGAGCCCAAGCGAGTCCATGTCTGACCGTCGAAGCTTGCAAAGCCCGCGAAGAGATTCCCGTTTCGTTGTAGCCGCAGCCAGGTTGCCGGGTGGTTGACCGGAACCGAAGCCGACAGCGCAGATGCGCCTCCATTTGCGGCCCGATACTCGAAGAAACTGCCCGGCAGGCTCGGTGTCGTCAGCATAGCGGCGAACGTACTGCCAGGATCGAGCGTGGCGCGGGCCATCAGTCCCGCTTTTGTCCAGGCGTTAATTTGATCGATCGACTGGACGCGTACCTGGACATCAAAGTTGCCTGTCCGTTGCTGATAACTGTATTGAAACTGGTCCGCCGTTCCTCCGATGTCGCTTCCGCTGCCGACTACATCAAAGCCGTTTGTTGCCATAACCACCGAACCTGCCTGGGCGGGATTGCCAACGTCGAGTGGACTGTAGGGAAGAGCGACGAACGTGGCTTGCGAGTTGGGCGTAACGGTGTTCGGTGTGGCTGCGCGGTCCTGCACGTTGCTGAGGCTCAGCGTGTAATTGTTGCCGAAGGTTAATGCCGCTGTGGTTAAAATAATCGTCTTCGTGTCCGGGCCAAAGGATGCGGCTGAGATCGAAATGCCTGCGCTCAAAGCATAGTTAGTTATACTCGTGGCGCTGGCGGTTTCGACAGGCTCGGAAAAAACCACCCACACATTGTTATTGCCGACATTGAAGGCTCGAACGAGCGAGGGCGGAGTTGTGTCCGGCAGGACAGCCAATGTGGCTGTGCTGCTGTTCGTGTTTCCGACGGCGTTGGAAATGAAGCAGCTGAATTGGCTGTTACTGTCGCTCATTGAAACCGGGGCCAGGATGTACGAAGAATTGGTCGCGCCGGGAACTTTGACACTGTTGCGAAGCCACTGATAGCCGGCAGTGGCGGGTTGAGCAAGTCGGACGCTAAACGTGGCGCTTCCTCCTTCCACGACGGTCAGATTCGTCGGCTGCTGGCTGATCTGCGGTGACTGAAGCGCCTTAAATATGTAATAATCTATGTCAGCGCTTTCGGCTGCATACCGTAGAGTGATGAGACCTTGAAGGTGGAGGACAAGATCGTTCCCGTTGGCGTCTGTGAGCGGCACGCGGTTGTTGAGTCCCCAGCCGCCTGAACCAGGCGCGTCAAAGGTTCCGAGTCGTACAAGGGTTTGGTTTGTCGTGTTCGCGCCGCTGGTCACCTGCCAGAGGGTTCCCTTGAGCATATGGTCGGCGGTGCTGGAATGCGACAGCGCCGCATACGGGATGTAGTAGCCGTTCGGGAAATTCCGTGTGTAGTTGTACCAATCGGCTGTGTCCGTCCACCCGATCCTGTAATTCGCTGTCACCGTCCAGGAATCACGGTCCACGTCGGCGTTCTGCGTGATGTCAACATTCGGGCTGAGGCCGAGCCGATAGACTACCGAGTCGTTTCCATCGTTATTCGCGTAGTCTATGTTGGCCACCGCGCTCAGGCTATTATAGGCCCCACCGTAATAAGGCATCGCGTCGGCTTGAGACAAATACTGGCCGCCGCCATAGTTAAAGTCTTCCGCCTCGATCACGAAATCCGAAGCGGCTTGTGCACTCACAGTGAGGAGTTTGATCAAAAGGGAAGCAAGGCAGGTTACCAACAGCCCTTTAGCGGAATCATTTTTCATCAACTTAAAAACCGAGGCGATAGGTCCCTGAATTAGCATTCTAATTTGCAAGAGCTTAGCTGCGGAGCCGAATTTGACATCCAATTCTTTAGCAGCTTTCGAGCCAATCGGTTTTTCACAAAGGTCATTGGCGGGCGCTGACCATTATTGCCAAAGATGCGAAGGCGCCGAAGGAAATCACCCGATCATTTGATGGCACCTCCGAGCCCTTCGATTGTGTTCGTGATAACCAGTCACGTGACTGGCGGAAAATCAGACGGATCGACTCGACCATGCGGAGGACTAATGGGTGCTTCGTGGGGTTACTTCTCGTTCACCGTTTCACAAGTCGGAAATATTGGGCGACGTTCAAATTGGTACTTGAGAAAGGACTGCTTACGATGGGACCGGGAACGTCTATCCAGGAACCGGATGGAACATCGGCTCGTTGCAATGTGAACCCACCTCGACTCCAGCTTAGTGTTATCGTTCCTTGCGTGTAAGCAATATTCAATTGTGGCTCCGAAGTGTAAGGTTGGGTTTCGACGAGGGCGGTTCCGAATGTGATGTCGGGGCTCGCTTGATTGTAGTTATGCACCTCCACTGCCATTACGTTGTCCCCGGCGACGAGGTTCGTGATCGGATCACCCGCGATCGAAAATTCGTCAAGGCATGTCGCGTCACCGCTGCACGGGAAACCGCTCGCCAACGTGTTATTCAATATAGGAGTTGGCGAAGGATCCATGCGCAGGCGGTAGATCTCGGTTCCGTTGAGATAAAAGACGGCACCGTCATCGATATAACCGGAAAAGACGAGACCGGTCCCGGGCGCGCTATTGGTGGCCGTGAAATGGGTGCGGAAGTAATAGGTTGTGTAAGGGAAGCCATTGTTGTTTGAGTC
>QHOP01000228.1 GCA_003219345.1 Verrucomicrobiota bacterium | reverse complement strand
AACTTCTTTCCCTCGGGCTGCTCCTTCTTTTCATCGGGGCTGCCTCGACGCGCGCGCAGGTGCCGCCGGGTGTCCAGCGAATCGAAGACGTGATTTACGGCCGCAAATTCGGCACGGCGCTGACGCTGGATGTGTTTCAACCGGATCAGCCGAACGGCTGCGGCATTCTGTTCATGGTCAGCGGCGGATTTTTCTCGAGCCACGACGGGATCAACCCCGGGTTTTATCGCGCGTTGCTCGAACGCGGTTACACCGTGTTCGCGGTCGTGCACGGTTCGCAACCGAAATTCACCATCCCGGAAATCGAGCAGGACATCCATCGCGCCGTGCGATTCGTACGACACAACGCGCCGAAATATGGCGTGAACCCGGGCAAGCTCGGCATCACCGGCGCCAGCGCCGGCGGCCATTTGTCGCTCACGATGGCCACGCAGGGCGGGCCGGGCCAGCCGGACGCGAAAGACCCGGTGGACCGCGAAAGCAGCGCGGTGCAGGCGGCCGCCTGTTTTTTTCCTCCGACCGATTTTTTGAACTGGTCGAAACCCGGTGACAATGAAGTCGGGATTGGCCCGGTGGGAACACAATTCAAAGCGGCCTTCGGTCCGCGTTCGGACACGGAGGAAGGCCGGGAGACGCTGGGCAGGGAGATTTCGCCGATCAACTTCGTCACCTCAAACATGCCGCCGACACTGGTCATTCACGGTGACGCCGACAAGCTGGTGCCTATTTACCAGGCGGAGATTTTCAAGAAACGCTGCGAGGAGGCGCACGCACCCTTCAAGTTGGTCGTCCGCGAAGGCAAGGACCACGGCTGGAAGGAAATGGGTGACGACACAAAGATTTTCGCCGATTGGTTTGACGAACATCTGTGCGCGCTTAAATCGAAAGAGTGATTTGACGACGATGAGGATTTGGCGCAGCGACCGCCGAGATTTTCCTCTCCCAAATCCTCAGGAGAAGACTCAGGGGTGTGACGGGCTTTTGTAGGTGCCCTGGGGGTTCTCGATAATTCCCTTGCGAATGGCGTAACGGGTGAGGCCGGCCACGTCGTGAATTTCCAGCTTGTCCATGAGCTGCTGTCGGTGTTTCTCCACCGTCTTGATACTGATAAACAGTTTGTCGGCGATTTGCTTGTTGGCGTGGCCTTCGGCGATCAACTGGAGCACTTCCATCTCACGCGAGGTAAGCCGGCTGCGGCCTTTCTTGACCGGTTCGCCTCGAACAAAAGCCTGCTGGTAATGAGCCGGTTGCGCCGGCTTCGGTCAACTGCTGCACATATTCTTCGTCGCTGTAGGACGAAAGGATGAGCACTTTGGACCCGGGGCTTTCCTTGGTGATTTGCCGTGTCGCCTCCAGCCCGTTGAGCGAGGGCATCCCGATGTCCATGACCACCACATCGGGTCGCAGGCGTTGGGCGATTTGTACCGCCTGGCGTCCATTGTCCGCCTCGCCGACAACCTCCATGTCCTCTTCTGCGTCGAGTAAAGCGCGGAGGCCCTGCCGCACGACCGTATGGTCATCCGCTAGTATCACTGTTATTTTCTGCATACTTCAGTTCAGTTGCTTCGTTGGTGGAGATTATGTTCGCCGGCTTGAAATCCCGCAACTGCAATGTAGGCTGCGGCTTCCCACGGCTCAAGTTTCCAGTTGTGGTGTCGGGCGCCGCAGCGTGGCAGGGTTCGCGTTCATGCACCTATTCCGTGGCCCGCTTGCGGTGAGTGATGTCGCGCGCGATGATCTGCACGGCTGGCCGGTTTTCAAACGTCAGCGGCGCGGCGGCCACTTCCACATCCACCACCTGATTGTCCAGTCGCACGAATTTTTCCTCAATGAAAGGAACCACGGCCGCATCTCCCTGCAGCCGCTGCACCCGGCTCTGAGCCGACTTCCAGAAAAACGTGGTGCCTTCCTCGCGCAGCTGGCGCAGACGTTGCTGCATCATCTCCCAGTAATCCGGGCGGACGATTTCCTTCAACGGCTTGCCGATGAGTTGTTCAACGCGGCCCGCCCCGAGCAACCGGGCAGCGGCGGTGTTGGCGAAGACGATGCGATCATCACTCTGGACCAGGAGCGCGTCCGGACACATCTCCACCAATTGCCGGTAGCGTTCCTCGCTCTTCTGGAACGCCTGCTCTGCCTCTCTGCGACGCGCCCGCTCCTCCACCAGTTGCAAAGCTCGTTGCACAGCGGGGGCCAGGTTGGACAGCCGGCCTTTGAGGACGAAATCGGTGGCGCCCTTTTTGAACGTTTCCACCGCCATCTCTTCCTGTGCCGAACCGGTGACGAAGATAAACGGAATCTCTGGACACTTCAGCTGCGCAAGGGCCAGCGCCGCGAAACCGTTAAACGCCGGAAGGCCGTGGTCGGAGAAAATCAGGTCGGGAGGATGATCCTCCTGAAGTTCGCGCATGAACGCCTCGCGCGTTTCAACTCGTATGGATCGAAAAGCGAGGCCGCTCTGGCGCAATTCACGGTTGATCAACACCACATCGCTGGCGTTGTCTTCCAGGATCAGGATGCGCAATTCTTTGTTCACAACCAATGCCACTCGTTTTCCAGTCTCGAAGGTATCAGCTATCCTGTCCCCTCGGAAGTGGGGTGAATACCTGATGTGGGATGCTTGATAAAATCTGACGCTGATCGCGGCAATTTCGCTCGTCCTCATCGTCGTCCTCCTTCTCGTCCTCGTCAGTTTCAAGGCTTTTCGAGGATGAGGACGAACCCCATGTCGGGTGGCGCTTCTCATGGCATCATGGCTCACGACATCAAGAACTTGCATCCGAGCTTACTGCGTTTTTTGAAACTTCAGCGCCGCGGAGTTGATGCAGTAGCGCAGGCCCGTCGGTTTGGGACCGTCTTCGAAAACATGGCCAAGGTGCCCGCCGCAACGAGCGCAAACGACTTCCGTGCGGCGCATGAAGAGGCTGTTGTCGGCTTCCGAGGTGACCTGTTCGTTTTTGATGGGTTGAGAGAAACTCGGCCAGCCGGTGCCGGAATCAAATTTGTGCTCTGAACTGAACAAGGCGAGACCGCAACCCGCGCAGCCGTAAATGCCGGGCTGGTGATTGTTCCAATATTCACCGGTGAAAGCGCGTTCGGTTCCTTTTTTACGGAGGACGCCGAATTGCGCGGGTGTTAACTCTTTTTTCCACTCCTCTTCGGTCTTGATGACTTTGTCTTTCATATTCCAGTTGAAGGTAACAGCCGGCGAGTTGGTGGACGGCGTCGCGCCGATCGCAGAGACGGTGGCGACGCGCGTCTGGCCGCAACCCGCCAGCAGCAACATCGACAATCCAAAGCTGTAAACCACACATTTCATTTCCGTCGCCAGACTCGAAAGTAGTCCGTCTTCATGTTTATGCAACTGCGGCGGCGAAGGACTGCTATTTGTTTCGATGGCGCGCCAGGTCTTCCACCTGGCGGATCACCAGCGCGGTCCAGCCGGTCTGATGGCTGGCGCCCAGTCCTTGGCCGGTTTCGCCGTGGAAATATTCGTGGAACAAAACCAGGTCGCGCCAGTGCGGGTCTTTGGCCCAGCGCGCGTCGTTGCCGTGGCACGGGCGGCGCCCGTTTTTGTCGGCCAGGAAAATACCCGCCAGTCGCCGCGACAGTTCCTGTGAAACTTCATGCAGCGTCAGTCGCTTTCCGGAGCCGGTCGGACACTCCACTTTGAAATGGTCGCCATAGAAGTGGTGGTAGCGCTCGATCGCCTCGATGAGGAGATAGTTGGTGGGAAACCAAATCGGTCCGCGCCAGTTCGAGTTGCCGCCAAAGAGCCCGGTGTTCGATTCGCCCGGCACATATTCGACCCGATGCACGTCATCGCCGGTGTGAATTTCGTAAGGATTTTTCCCGTGAAACTTCGACAGGGAGCGTATCCCATAGGGCGAGAGAAATTCATTTTCATCGAGCATGTACCCGAGCACGCGTTCGAGCCGTTCGCGCGAGGGAATCGCGATCAGTCGATGCCCGTGGTCGCATTCACAGTGTGTGATGTGCCGCGACAGGTCCTGCCGGTGTTTCACGAACCAGGCCAGGCGCTTGCTGAAGCCGGGGAGGCCCTGAATCGACTCTTCCTCGAGCACTTCCGCCGCGATCAGCGGAAGCAGGCCGACCATCGACCTTGTCTTCAAAGGCACGGCGCTGGTGTCAAATCGGATTTGGTCGTAATAGAAGCCATCGGTTTCGTCCCACAAGCCGGTGCCCCCGAGCGTGTTCATGGCATCGGCGATCTGCACGAAGTGTTCGAGGAACTTCGACGCCATGTCTTCATACGCCGCGCGGACTTTGCCGCCGTCGTGCGCCAGTTCGAGCGCGATGCTCAGCATGGTAGCGCAGTAAAACGCCATCCACGCCGTGCCGTCGGCCTGTTGCAAGGTCCCCCCCGTCGGCAAGGGCTTGGATCGGTCGAACACGCCGATGTTATCCAGGCCGAGGAATCCGCCGGAAAACAGGTTTTTGCCGTGGGCATCCTTCCGGTTCACCCACCAGGTGAAATTAAGCAGTAACTTCTGAAAGACGCTTTCCAGGAAGTCGCGGTCGCGGTCGCCGCGCCGGGCCGCGATCTTATAGACGCGCCAGGCGGCCCACGCGTGCACCGGCGGATTCACGTCGCCAAAGGCAAATTCGTAGGCCGGGATCTGGCCGTTCGGGTGCATATACCATTCGCGCAGGAAAAGAACGATCTGCTCCTTGGCAAACCTGGGGTCGATGCGCGCAAATGGCACCATGTGAAACGCCAGATCCCACGCCGCGAACCATGGATATTCCCATTTGTCCGGCATCGAAATCACGTCGCGGCTGTAGAGATGCGTCCAATCGTGGTTGCGTCCTTGCCTGCGGCTCGCCGGCGGCGGGGGCATCGCCGGGTCACCTTCCAGCCAGTCCTGCACGACGTAGTGATAGAATTGCTTGCTCCAGAGTAAACCGGCGTAGCCCTGCCGCGCCACGTTGCGCTCGGCGTCGGACAGTTTTGCCGAGGTTACCGAAGCATAATACTCGTCCGCCTCGCGCTTCCGCAGAGAAAAAATCGGATCGAAGTCGGCGCCCAGCGGCTGGGGCGGCGCTTCCGCGTCGCGGAACAGACGCAGCGGAACGGTGCACGACCGGCCCGCCGCAACGTCCAGAACGTAATGCGGCGCCACCTTGGTCCCCACGCCCTGCGAGTTCACCACGTCCTGGCGACCGTGAACGACGTATCCATGAAACGCGTCTTTCGCAAATGCGCCGTCCTCGGTGGCGCCCCAAAGCAGGCGTGAATTGGATTCATTCTCGGTAAACAGGAAGGGCGGAAAGCTCCTGTCCTCCGCGGTACCCACGGCAAGGAAAAATTTTCCCAGTGTTTCGTGCGTCGCCTCCAGCAGGTTCGCGTCCTTGTGCCGTCGAATCCGCGGCTTGAGCGAGCACCCTTCATGCGCACAACCCCACGACCAGGTGTTGCGAAACCAAATCGTCGGCAGCAGATGCAACGTTGCTGCTTCGGGCCCGCGATTGGTCGCGGTGATGCGAATCAAAATGTCGTCCGGAGAATTTTTAGCATATTCAGCGAAGACGTCGAAGTAGCGGTTATCGTTGAAAACTCCAGTGTCCGTCAGCTCGAACTCCGGCTCGTTCCTGCCGCGCCGGCGATTTTCCTCGACCAGCCGCGCGTAGGGATATTCCGCCTGCGGATATTTGTAGAGCGCCTTCAGGTAGGAGTGCGTCGGCGTCGAATCGAGGTAGAAATATTGCTCCTTCACGTCCTCGCCATGATTCCCCTCGCTGCTGGTGAGGCCGAACAGCCGCTCTTTCAAAATCGGGTCGCGCCCGTTCCAGAGGGCGAGGGCGAAGCACAGCCGGCACTCGCGGTCGGTGATGCCGAGCAGGCCGTCCTCGCCCCAGCGGTAAGCGCGGCTGCGCGCGTGTTCGTGCGGAAAGTAATCCCAGCACCCACCCGACTCAGAGTAATCCTCGCGCACCGTGGCCCACTGCCGTTCGCTCAGATAAGGACCCCATCGTTTCCAGTTCTTGACCCGCACGGCGTCCTCCTGCAGACGGATGGCCTCGGCCGTTTTCGTTTCGCTCGTGCTCATGGAACCGACTCCGGAATTTGATGGTTCCCTTTATCCCCTGCCACGAGCGTCTAGTCAAAGCTACTTGCAAAATTCCTGTCACCTCGCGCGCGCGCCATCTGCCGCCTCTCCACGATCGAACCAAGAGGACGGAATGGACAGATCCCATGGGTCCAATCGATCATCGTTGCCTCAGCCCGCCGGGCGACGGCGCGGTGAGGACTCACGCCCAATTTTTGGAGGTGTTCCCTCTCCATAAACCGGGTGGGGCGAGACTCGGTCGAGCCCTGACCTCCAATGGATAGAAATCAGGGCTCGACGGAGTCTCGCCTCACCGAAAACGCAGACGGCGCCACAACCGACAGTC
>QHOP01000226.1 GCA_003219345.1 Verrucomicrobiota bacterium | reverse complement strand
CGAATTCGGAACTGGCGGCGGCCAACGAGCAGTTGAAACTTGCAACCGAACAAGCCCACCAGATGGCCGCGGCCGCGCTGGTGGCCAACAGGGCCAAGAGCGAATTCCTGGCCAACATGAGCCACGAAATCCGCACGCCAATGAACGGCGTTTTGGGTGTGATCAACCTGCTGCTCGACACCCCGTTGACCGCCGCTCAACGCGAGTTCGCCCTCACGGTCAAGACCAGTGGCGACGCGCTGTTGAGCATCATCAA
>QHOP01000227.1 GCA_003219345.1 Verrucomicrobiota bacterium | reverse complement strand
CCGACCTTGGCCAGCAACTGGCGCGCGCGCGTTTCCGCCTCCTGCCGCGGCAAACCCTTCACCACCATTGGCGCTGCGGTGATGTTCTGCAAAACGGTGAGGTGCGGAAAAAGGTTGAAGGACTGGAACACCATGCCGGACCGACTGCGCAACTGGCGTTGCTGTTCGCGTTCCTCGCTCGTGCGTGGAGGGCGCCCGCCCTCGATGGTCACGCCATCGATGGTAATCCGTCCGGCGTCGGCGACTTCCAGCTGGTTCAGGCAGCGGAGGAACGTGCTCTTGCCGCAGCCGCTGGGACCGATCAGGACCACAGCTTCACCGCGATCCTGGGCGTGGTCAACGCCATGGAGCACGCGCGTGGAGTTGTAGGATTTGACGAGGTTTTCAACGGCGATCATAGCACAACTTTCTTTCCAATCGGTTCGCGAAAATCGAGGCCGGGTAACTCAGGGCGAAGTAAATCCCGGCGGTCATCAGTCCAAGCCCGATATAATCGTAAGTGGACATGGCGAGCATACCATAGACTTTGGTCAGCTCCACCATCGTGATGACGGAAACGATCGAGGAGTCTTTGAACATGGCGATGAAGTCGTTGGTCACGGGCGGGATCACGACGCGCAACGCCTGGGGCAGCACCACGTGCCGCAACGCCTGCCACCGGTTCATTCCCAGCGCCAGCGCCGCCTCCGTTTGTCCATGCGGAATCGATTGGATGCCGGCGCGATAGTTCTCGGATTCGCTGGCCGCGTAGTTCAACCCCAGCCCAAGGATCGCCGCAAAGAAGGCGTTCAATCGGATGCCGATTTCCGGGAGGCCATAGTAGATCAGGAAAAGCTGGATGAGCAACGGTGTGCCGCGGATGATTTCGACGTAAGCCTTGGCCAGCCACCGCAACGGAGCGATCCCATAAAGCCGCATGAGGACGACCACCAGGCCGGCCAGCACCGCCAACGCCATCGCCAGAACGGAAAGCTCGACGGTGGTCACCGCCCCGCGCAGGAGCAGCGGCAGATACTTCGGCCACTCGCGAAGCGTCGAGATGGATTTCTTCTCCGGCACGACTTCGGGCTGGTAGTCCTTCAAGCGCTCCTGCCGTTCGTCCCACACGCCGTATTTGCGGCAAATGCGCTCCAGCGTGTTGTCCTGGACGAGGTCCTCGATGGCCTGGTTGACGGCGGCGAGCAAGGCAGCATCGTGCTTGCGCACGCCGATGCCGTAATAGCCGGGTGCGAAAGGCGTGCCGGAGAGTACCAGTGCCGGGTCCGGTTTCGCGTAGAAGAGAGCAATGGGCAGGTCGAGCAACACGGCTTCGATGCGGTGCGCCTTGAGGTCGCGGAAACTTTCGACGTTGCCAGGATAGATGCGGAGATCCACGCCGCCAGTCTTCTCCACCAACCGTTGGGCGGCCGACGACGAGAGGACACCGACAGATTTGCCTTTGAGGTCTTCCATCCGCGTCAGTCCCTCCGTGTCTCTTCTCGTGACGATTTGCTGCGCATAAACGAAGTACGGCCGGGACATCGCGATGCGGCGCTGGTTGTCCGGCGTGAGTTCGAGTCCGTTGAGGATGATGTCGAAATTGCCGCGTTCCAGGGCGGGAATGAGTTGGTCCCACTGGTTCTGGACCATCCTGGCCTTTACTCCGAACTTCGCGGCGAGCGCGTCAGCGAGGTCGTATTCAAAACCGACGAGTTGCTCCGGCTTTTGCGGGTCTGGATAGGCATACGGAGCGCCACCCTCGGCGTCCGCGCCCCAGAGCAGCGCGCCGCGATTCCTGATTGCTTCCAAGGTGTCGGCGGCAAAAGAGGAGAGTGGCCTGCTCGCAAGCAGGAGGACGGTGAGCAAACTGTAAAGAGCCACGCGCGATAAACGCGATGCTTTATTCATCGGCGTTCCATGATAGCACGAATTGGAAAGATGTCGGAAATATTTTTCAGATAATTTGACTGCAGTCGAGTGACTGATCCGGGGGGAGCTTCGACGCCACTTAAGGGCGCGCAGTGGGTAGCCTCCACGACCTCACGATCGTGCATCCGAACCATGAACCGGTCACGACGAACTTTTGTTGCATATGCAACAAAAGGTTGCACCGGTGGCGACGCCGGTTCAAGGGATGGGAATTGTTCCTCGGAGCCGGATCAAACCGTGTAGGTCCCTGAGGCGGTCGTGCCGCCGTGGCCAGTCCAGTTGGTGTGGAAGAACTCGCCGAGCGGCAAGGTCAGAAAGCTGGCACGAAGGCTTCGTCCACTTGAAATTTCACGGTCACTTGTCGCAGCCGGCGGATCACGGGGATGATCTTGCGCAACTTCGGGTCGAAGTAGTCCTTGAGCATGGGCGGACGCGGGTGCCGCACGAAAAGCGTGCTGGATGATACAGGGCGCGTGGGTGATGCCCAGGTCGCGCATCGCGTAGGCGCGATGGCTGCCGTTGTGAAGGATGAGCCGGTCGTACGCGCTGATGATGCTGAGAAGATTGGAGCTGAATCCCACCGGGAGGCCCACCATGCCGACGACGGCGCCGTGCGGCGGGTATCGGGCGACGTGTTCCGGTCTTAACGGCATCGCGCCGAGAAATCGCAGGTCGTTCGACGGCGAAGTGAACACGTACGTGTCGCGATGCATGCGCGCCCATTTGACGGGCGGTTTCAGGTGGTCGGATGGCAGGCAGAGTCGAAAGATTTCCTCCGCACCCGGTGTCGGTCCAAGTTTTTCCTTCAACCCGGCGACATACGACAGATCGATGTGATGTTGATAAACTACCAGCCGGTCGAGTTCCACCATACCGAGCTGTGTCGGGACGGAGTTGAAGCCGTGCTCGATGAGGGGATCACGCAAGAATTGTTCGCGCAGTGATTCCAGATGCGCCGGCAACGGCTGGATGGGGGGACGATCGGCGCAGCCCGCTTCGCTCTTTTCGATCTTCGACACGTGACTGGCCGCGGCGCGCCATTCGTCGATGAGCGGGCCGACATCGGCGAGGCGGCCGTTGGGCGACCGGTTTTTGACGAAGCTCAGGAACTGCCGAAGCAACGGGCGGCCGATCAGATAGACGTAGTCGTCCACGACTTCGTGGTTGGTTTCCACGGGAACCTCGGTTTCGGGTTCGAGCCTCTCGGGATTTGCGATCATCGTTTGGTGGTTAGTTGGATGGTTTATGGATGCGCCGGCCGACGTGACTACCACCAGGACCAAAATTCGACCTTGATGGTGCGGGCGAGGCGTCGCGTGACCAGATCGAGGATGGAACGATCGCCGCAGAAAATTTTCACCATGCCGGTCATGCCGGGCTTGAGCAACCGGTTCTCATTGGCGATCCGGGTGGTGACAAGAACGGTTCGCGCTGACGTGGACGCGGCGCCGGGGGCGGGGAAAGTCGAAGTTCCACTGGCGGTGGTTTGCGTCGTGGCTCCGCTTTGCACCGCGGTGCCGATAGACGTGACAGTGCCGTAGAAAGTTTGCTCCGGATATGCCCTGACTTTGAGCGCGACTTTTTGTCCGAGTTTGACGTCGGCGATGTCCTTTTCCGAAACAGGCGTTTCAAGTTCCACGGTCTTCAGCTCATGCACCTTCGCGATCAAGTCACCTTCCTTCACAACCTTTCCGATCAGTTCCTTCAGTTCCCGGGAAGGCGTAACCACCACACCGGCAGCGGGGCTGGTCACTTTCGTGTGGTCCAGTTGCTCTTCGATGTAGCGGCGCTGAGTTTCGAGTCGGGCAATTCCGGCTTTGGCAGCCTCTATTTCCTCGGATCGGCTGCCGGCCAACAGCACCTGCAGCCTGTTCTTTGCTTCGGCCAGGTCGCTCTCGCTCTCCACCACCGCTTGCTTGCTGGTTTCGTAGTCCTTCCTCGAAATGAGCTGTTCCTGGAGCAACTGCGTATCGCGCTCCAGATTTTTCTCGGCGAACGTGTGCCGTTCTTCAGCACGCGTAACGCCGAGCCTGGCCAGCTCGATGTCCTCCGGTCGCGGCCCGGCCTGCAACAGGCTGAGTTGCGCCTGCATCTGGGCGATGTCGGCTTCGGTCCGCAACAGTGCGGTGCGGTTGTCCCGATCTGAGAGGCGGGCGATCAAGCCGCCCGCGCGAACCGAATCCCCTTCATCAACAAAAACCTCTTCTATCGTGCCGCCGACCTCCGGGCGCACGTCCGCATTTTGGATGGGTTGAAGCGTGAACGGCCCCGAAATGCGGAGTTCCATTCGAACGAAGAACAGGACCAGCAGAGCAATTCCCAACCAGAGGGCGAGGATCACGCCCCGTCTGAGGGACGCGCGACGCTTGTGCTTTCTTCGGGCTGGTGTTGACGCCACGGGTGCGCTGTTTGGAGGAGCTCCAGGGATGGGAAGATCGCTCGGCTCGGAGGAGCCTCTGCGACGGAAGAATCGTCCGGCTTGGAAGGATCTGGAGATTTGCCGAACAACCGGCGGAATCGCCGCCGAATCTTCATGCCCAGAAGCCCGGTTGCCAGGATGAGAGCCTCGGGCTGACGGTTGGCGATCAGTAACCCGCCGAGCTTCATAATCGCGAAGCCCAGGAGCGAAAACGAGCACACGGCAGCAGCCAAACCGTAGGCGAGATAAGCCCGCCGCTCGCGGGGTGGGATCTCCGCCGTCGCCGTCCGCTCCATGCCCAAGACACCCTTGATTGCGTCGCCAATGTAGGCATACGCCCGACGTCGCAGGTTCGGGATGTCGAGCAGGTCGCTCAATAGATAATACCCGTCCAGCTTGATCAGTGGGTTGAAGTTCAACAGCGTTTTGATTCCAGAGACGGCCATGACAGCGACGGCCCCAAAGTTGAGCCAGGTCTCCCCATCGGTCAGGCGCCAGACCAACACCGCGCAGGCCCAAAGGAAGAATTCAAAATAAGGTCCGGCAAAGCCGACCCAAAGCCGCTTCGACTTCTCCGCAAACAACCAGGCATCACTCACGTTGCAATAAAAGGCTGGCTGGAAATACAGGAGCAGAACGCCCAGTTCTCGCACCTCGCCGCCGAAGTGTTTGCAGGTGAGCCCGTGCGCGAACTCGTGGGCCATCGAAACGGCGAGCATTGCGGCCAAGAGCCAGATCAACGCATTCCAACGAATCAGGCCGATCAAGTCCTGCCGAAGCACGTCCCAATTTGCGACCGCGAGGATCAACGCCCAAATGATGGTTGCCGCGGCGCAGGCGACGAACCCCGGGCGGAAGCAAAAGCCAATCCGTTTCACCAGCCAACTGAACAGCACGTCCGGGTCGAACAACTTGAAACGCAGGTAGAGCAGACTGCCCCCTAGCCGACGTCGTTCGCGCAGCGGAACCGTTTCGGAGGCGGCGGATTCGAGCAGGTTGCAGTAGCGCAGGCTGTTGATGAATTCCGCGAGTGCCTGTGAACTGAGCCTGACGTTGAACGTCGCTTCAGTCCTCTGCCGAACCGTCTCCAAACCTGTCCAGCCGTCCAGTTGCGCCGCGATGAAGTGTTCCGGTTCGTTGAGACGAAAGTATTGGCTGTTGACCGGGTCTTTGATCACGAAGATGACTTGCCCCTTCTGGGGCTGCCGGCTGACAACCAGATCGCTTCGCAGTTTTGGGCCCTCCATGATTGACATGGCGCGCGGAAGGTGAAACGCTGCGCTCTGGCGAAGAGAAGGCCGCCGGATTGGCGACCTTCCCTTGCGCCGTGACCAAGAGCCGTATAGCCTGGCCGTTAACGGCCCGACTGTGCGGCTCGGCTTTTAGCAGCTATGCCTGTCGCAGTGACAGGTACCGCTGTGTGTATCGTGCGTGCTATTGTCACCGGAACTTTGCGAATCGTTGCAGGCGCTCGTGCCCCCGCCCACACCAATTCCCAGACCAATTCCAATGGTACCCCCTATGCCCACCGACAGGTCTGGGGCGATTCTTTCCTCGAGTCTCACGACTGAAGGATTTAGCGTTTTCATTGTGTTTCCTTTCATTTGGTTTTCTGTTGTTTGCTACTCCCACCACACACCCGTGCGGCGGAAAGAATTTCGGGCAACCGGCGGTCGCTGGCTGCCGCATGTGGATTGTGGACTCCAGTCAGGGGTCGTCGGTCGAAACGGGAAAAGCCGCCCTGAAGGCAGCAGATGATGACCGGCGGGCGCTGCTTGGCACTCGGACCGGCACTGCTGTCGACTCGAAACTGGCGTTAATCCGTGTGAACGGTTTCATGGCTTCAGTCAAAATCATCTCGCGATGAGCACGGTTAACTTAGCGCCAAGCGAGCGATTGGAATAGGTAGGTAAGAACTGTAGACTAAGCTCGGCGAGTGTAGGTGAACACCCAGGCCCCCGCTAAGAGTCTGCCTGTTAAGGCTTAATCGCGCAGTCGATCGGGTTCTGGTGCAGACCAATGACGCATTTGTGGCCGTCCAGACAGCCCGACCTGGGGTTTTAGACGGTGTAAGTTCCCGAAGCGGTCGTGCCGCCGTGGCCAGTCCAGTTGGTGTGGAAGAACTCGCCGCGCGGTTTGTCCACGCGCTCGTAAGTGTGCGCGCCGAAGTAATCGCGCTGGGCTTGAAGCAGGTTCGCCGGCAAACGTTCGCTGCGAAAACCGTCGTAGAAGGCCAGAGCGGTGCTGAAGGCCGGAACTGGGATGCCTTTTTTGACGGCGGTGGCCACCGCGTTGCGCCAGCCGCGCTGGCATTGCTTGATTGCCTTCTTGAAAAAGTTGTCGAGCATCAGGTTGCTCAGCTTAGGGTTCTTGTCGAACGCCCTTTTGATTTCGCCGAGGAACCGGCTGCGGATGATGCAACCGCCGCGCCACATCAGCGCAATGCCGCCATAATTGAGGTTCCAGTTGTACTCTTTGGCGGCGGCGCGCATGAGCATGTAGCCCTGCGCGTAGGAGACGATCTTCGACGCGTAGAGCGCCTGGCGGACGTTTTCGATGAACCTCGCGCGGTCACCGGGGATTTTCGGTTTCGGGCCGCGCAATTTTTTGGAGGCGGTCACGCGATCATCTTTCAGCGCCGAGACACAACGCGAATAAACCGCTTCGGCAATCAGCGTAATCGGAATGCCAAGGTCGGCCGAGTTGATGACGGTCCATTTGCCGGTGCCTTTCTGGCCGGCGGTGTCGAGGATTTTGTCCACCAACGGCTGGCCGTCCGCGTCTTTGTAAGCCAGGATGTTCGCGGTGATTTCGATGAGGAAGGAGTCCAGATCGCCTTTGTTCCATTCGGCGAAGACCTGGTGCATTTCGTCGGCGGTCATGCCGAGGCCGGCTTTCATAAGATGGTAGGCCTCGCAGATGAGTTGCATGTCACCGTATTCGATGCCGTTGTGGACCATCTTGACGTAATGGCCCGCCCCGTTTTCACCGACCCAATCGCAACAGGGGGAGCCATCGTCCACTTTCGCAGCGATGGCCTGGAAAATGGGTTTGACGTGCGGCCACGCGGCAGGCGAGCCGCCAGGCATGATGCTCGGTCCGTGCCGCGCGCCTTCTTCGCCGCCGGACACGCCCGTGATGTCGCCGGGTTCGAGGTGCGGGAGGAGCTGGTCGATGAACTCGTCCACCGGTTTGCCGGCCTTGACCATGAGCATGACGCGGCGCGGTCTTTTGAGGAGGGAGATCATTTCCTCGATGGAGTGGGCGCCAATGACGTTGGTGCCCTTGGCTTCCTTGCCGAGGAAATCGTCCACTTTGGAAACCGTGCGGTTGAAAGCGACCACGACGTTGCCGTGGTCGTTCATGTTGAGGATGAGATTCTGGCCCATGACGGCCAAGCCGATGAGCGCGATGTCCGCGTTTGGTTCCATGTTCAATTCCGTTAAATGAAGGGGTTACGATACAAAAGCCGGCGAGTTGTGCCAGAAGAATTTTGTGTTCAACCCATCGGCATGTTTAGCCGAAAGCATGGCCCCCAGGCGCGTCCTCGCGGGCACGGCCAGGCGAAGAGCAGCGACACCCAGGGCAGTCGAAGCGTCGTTTGCCCTCACCCTGGCCCTCTCCCTCGGGGAGAGGGAACAGCCGCCGCCAAGCCTATCTTTTAGCGCACAGTGGTTTGGCAGACTCCGTCGCGGGTACGGCCGAAAGACAGCGGACAATTCTCCCTCTCCCCAGGGGAGAGGGGAACGAACATGTAGCTCATCCAACGGTCTCATGAGTAACGTCGGACTATCGCGGAGGCGGACAGACAATAACCTTCTCCCTGGATTTTCTGGATCCATTTCGGTTGCTCGCCGTCGTCTCTCAGCTTTTTCCTCAGGCGATAAATGTGAGTGTCCACGGTGCGCGTGGTGGGGAAATAGGTGTAGCCCCAGACCGAGTCCAAAATCCGCTCGCGCGAGACCGATTTGCCGGCATCCTTCGCCAGCAAATTCAGCAGTGCGAATTCCGTCTTCGTCAACTTCAAGGGTGCGGCTCCGAGTGTCGCTGTCCGCTTTTCCAGGTCCACCTGCGCGTCGCCGAATCTCAGGAGAAAACTTTTCTTCTCATTCCGTTGTTGGCGGCGCAGGAGGGCTTTGACGCGCGCGAGGAATTCGCGGTGGTCGAAGGGTTTGGGCAGGTAATCGTCCGCCCCGGTGTTCAATCCGCGGATACGATGCTCCACTTCCGCCTTGCTCGTGAGCATGAGGATGGGACCAGGAAAGTCCAGCCGTCGTAATTCGGCACACACAGCGACCCCATCCAAGCCCGGCAGCATTACGTCGAGGATCACCAGATCGGGTTTTTCCTCCAACGCCTTCTGCAGCCCGCGCTCGCCCGTCGTCGCTTCCAGAACCCGGTAACCCTCCCTGGTGAGGCAGGTTTTGATGATTTTCATCAACTGGACCTCGTCGTCAACGACCAACACTCTTGGTCCAAAGCTCATAACAACACGTTTTCCAGCGGCTTTGTCACAATGAGACTTTAGCGACCACCCAGGCAACAGGCGACGATTTTCGTGGGTCGGTAGATTCGCCTCTCTTTCAGGCGGGGCCGTCGTCGGGCAGGCAGCGATCTTCGTTTCACCCCGTTTTGTGACAGAATTGTGACACTTGTCTTCGCGCGGCTCTTTATCGTGCCAGGATGACGATATGAAAAGTGAGCTTAAACGAAAAGGCTATTGTCGGCAGCTCTCGTTCCAGGCGTTCAGGAGAGGAGCCTTGGCCTTGCTGCGGATTCCGCTGGCGGCGGGCACAGGCGCTCCGGACCGTTCCTCTGCCCAATCCTCATTTCCTACAATAGTTGCCGCGTTGATCTGGCTCGGAGTGACTGTCACGGCAACGCTGCTGATGGTCGCCTACGCCAATGCTCCCGGCCAACCGGGATCACCGCCGATGACCTGGCCCAAATCAAGTCAGGTGCCTCGCGACGCTGATCACCCCACGCTGGTCATGTTTGTTCACCCGCACTGTCCGTGTTCAAAGGCGAGCATCAGCGAGCTGGCTTTGTTGATGACGTATTGCCGAGAGCAGATCAACGCGCACGTTTTCTTCCTCAAACCGGCCCAAATGGCCCAGGATTGGGCGCTAACGGCCTCGTGGCGCGAAGCGTCGGCGATTCCCTATGTAACGGTTCACTGCGATGAAGCTGGACGCGAAGCGCAGTTGTTTCATGCCGCGACATCCGGCGACACCGTACTTTATGACGCGAAGGGAAATCTCTTGTTCCACGGCGGCATGACCATTTCACGCGGCCATTTAGGCGATAACCCAGGGCGGAGCCTATTGCAGACTCTGGTCCTTGATCAATCGGCCCAACAAACTCAAAACCCAGTGCTTCACACCCCAGTGTTCGGTTGTTCTCTTTTCGAGGCCGAATGCCAGAAAGGAAGTGTAGAATGCAAACAGTAGCCGCTTATACGGCCCTTAACGACGTGGCGGCGGAGCGCGCCGCGAAGCTGTTTCAGCAAGGGCAGGATTGTATTTACCGGCGAACCGACCGTTTCTTCGCCCGGTTGATGGTGTTTCAATGGCTCGCGGGAATCGCCGCGGCACTGTGGATTTCCCCAAAGACCTGGGCCGGCGCTTCCAGCCAGACGCACTGGCACGTCTGGGCGGCGATCTTCTTAGGTGGCGCGATCGCCAGTTTTCCCGTGTTCCTGGTTTGGAAGCAACCGGGCCGTGCGCTGACCCGTCATACCATCGCCGTGGCGCAAATGCTGACCTCGGCATTGCTGATCCACCTGACCGGGGGCCGCATCGAGACGCACTTTCACGTTTTTGGTTCGCTCGCGTTTTTGGCCTTTTATCGGGACTGGCGGGTCCTCATCTCGGCGACCCTGGTTGTGGCGCTTGACCATTTCGTACGCGGGATTTACTGGCCGCAATCGGTTTATGGCGTGCTGACCGTCAGCCCCTGGCGGTGGTTTGAACACGCAGGCTGGGTCCTCTTCGAGGACACCTTCCTGTTCATCTCCATCCGGCAAAGCCTGCGGGATATGCTCGAGGTCGCCGCGCGCCGTGCGAACCTGGAAGAGGTTAACGCGGACATTGAGCGCCAGGTTGGAGAACGAACCGCGGAGCTCGCCAACTCCCTGTCCGTGCTGCACGCCACCCTGGAGTCCACCGCCGACGGCATCCTGGTCGTCGATTATCAGGGCAGGATTACCAACTTCAACCGCAAATTTACCGAGATGTGGCGCCTCCCGCAAGAAGTCCTGGCCGCAGGAGACGACCAGCAAGCGCTGGCGGCGGTCCTCGCGCAGTTAAAGGACGAAGAAACGTTCCTGCGAAAGGTGAAGCAATTGTACGCCCGGCCAGAGGCGGAAAGTTTCGACACGGTGGAATTCAAGGACGGGCGGGTGTTCGAGCGTTATTCCCAACCCCAACGCATCGCCGGCAAAAGCGCGGGCCGCGTCTGGTGTTTTCGTGACGTCACGGAACGCAAGCGTGCCGAAGCCGAACTGGAGAATGTTCATAAACAACTGCTGGATACTTCGCGCCGGGCCGGCATGGCCGAAGTGGCGACCGGGGTGTTGCACAATGTCGGCAACGTGCTCAACAGCGTGAACGTCTCTACCACGCTGGTTTCAGAGGATCTAAAAAGGTCCAAAGCCGGCAATCTTGCTCGCGTCGCGGCAATGTTCCGCGAACATGCCGCTGACCTGGGCGCGTTCCTGACCGCTGATCCTAAAGGCAAACAATTGCCTGCTTATCTCGGACAGTTGGCCGAGCACTTGACGGGAGAACGAAGCGCGTTGCTCAAGGAGTTGGACCTGCTCAAAAAGAACATCGAGCACATCAAGGACATCGTGGCGATGCAACAGAGCTACGCCAAAGTCTCCGGAGTGATCGAAGTCGTAAAAGTGACCGATCTGGTGGAGGACAGCCTGCGCATGAATGCGGGCGCTCTGACGCGCCACGCCGTGCAAGTGGTTCGCGAATTCGATCCACACTTGCCCGAAATTACGGTGGAGAAGCACAAGGTGCTGCAAATCCTGGTGAACCTGATCCGCAACGCCAAGTATGCTTGCGCCGAATCCAGCCGGACGGACAAGGAAATGACCGTGCGGGTGACCAACGGCGACGACCGGATGCGCATCGCGGTCGTGGACAACGGTGTTGGAATTCCAGCGGAAAATCTTACCCGCATCTTCAATCATGGGTTCACCACACGGAAAGACGGTCACGGGTTCGGCCTGCACAGCGGCGCGCTGGCGGCGAAGGAGATGGGCGGCGCTTTGCGTGTGCACAGTGACGGGCCCGGACTCGGCGCCACTTTCACCCTCGAATTGCCGCTCCGACGCTCATAACCAGACACCTGAGCATGAACGCAAACTCGCACCGTAACCGCCGAATCCTGGTGATCGATGACAATCGGGCCATTCACGAGGATTTCCACAAGATATTGGGCCGGGAAACTCATGCGTCAACGGGTTTGGAGAGAGCCGAGGCAGCGCTATTTGGTGAGGCGGCGCCGCAGGTCGAACTGCCCACGTTCGAGATCGATTCAGCGTTTCAGGGTCAGGAGGGGTTGGATCTCATCGAAAAGAGTCTTCGAGAAAATCGTCCTTACGCGATGGCGTTTGTGGACGTGCGAATGCCGCCCGGTTGGGA